>CAYMLA010000197.1:3051-5493 GCA_964390785.1 uncultured Bdellovibrionales bacterium
GGGTTTGAACCTCTTTGTTGTCTTTTCGAAGGTTCTCCATGCACTGAATAAGCCATCAATAATAAACTTAAAAAAACAACAGCACTTTTAATTTTTAAATTAAATCTCATAATTTTTCCTTTCTTTCTATTAGGATCTGTAGTCATCCTGTTTTTTAAAAAATAATCAACAACAACAACCATTTATCCCTTAGACGTAAGAATCAAACGAAATGTTCATTTCGATTTAAATTAATTTTCGATTCAACCTTGAGTGTGTGGCTATTTAAACTCAAACTTCCATAATCAAGAATTGCCACTTATTTAGAGCTCCCACAAAAAAAGTAAAGAAGGGAGTGTGTGTCTATCTTTTATACAATTGTTAGACCGATTTTGAAGTTCTAAATTATAGCTGGCGTAAAACAAGAAAATGAGCAGACTCAATCAAATCTTATCAGGTTTTTTTTAAAAACAAGCGGTCTTAAAATTGCATCCAATTAATAACAACCAAACAGCAGGAGGAACTGTGATTCGATACTTTATATTTCTTATCCTCTCAGCAGGACTCATTCTTGGATGTTCAAGAGAGAAAAAGGATTTCACTGATCTCAATATTAATACTAATATTGATAATTCTAAAAATTCAACTGATAACCTATTTTTTCAAGATTTTGAATCAAATCCAATTGGCCTTGGGCTGCTTCCCCATGATTTCTATGATCACTCTGCCCATAATGCAGGAGCAGAGCTTATAATTTTTAACAATAACACCAATGAATTAGGGCTTTACATGCACACCTCAAATCAATCCAATGATTCAAGACAATTCAATGGAGAGGGTGCTGGAAACATGGCCTTGCTTGGAAACACAAGCCACACTTTATTTTTATTTAATGAATTTTTATATTTAGAAATTGATTCTTACTCCACTGATGACAGCAGTCTTCCTCAAATCCATTTTCTTGTTGATCCCTATTGTGACAACTCAGAAACCCACGTCCTATCCTCATCAAAAGATTCTTATCCTACTGGAGAGAAATTAGATGAACACTTTACAAAACTCACTTATTCCTCAAATGCCCCCCTATGGATTTCCAAACAAGACATCCTTGACCCATTAGACTCAAGTCTAATTCTTGTCCCAACCATTGGAAATACTCCTGTTGATTTAAATGAGTATTTTTTAGCTTTTCCAAATGCTTGTTTTGTTAACCGAACAATTTTAAATGAAGAATTTCCAAAAGATACTATTTTAAGCTCAATTCTGATTTCAATTGGCAGTTCTCAACATCTTACTCAATCAAGCTTACTAATAAAACGAATTAAAATTAATGAAATCGAATACAACTCAACACAATGGTGAAGGAATTCATATGTTAAAAAAACAAACCTTTTTTTTAAAAATTTTTCTAATCTTCATCTTTCTTTTTAGTGGCTCCATTTCATCAGCAAACGCAATCAGACATAAAGTAAAAAATGGAGAAACTCTTACTCTTATTATGAAAAAACATAACCTTAAAATCACTTTGGGACCGAATGGAACCGTCCAATCCATAATTAAAAATAATAATCTTAAAAATAACGGGAATTCCCTTCAAGTCGGGCAAATTCTTTTGCTTGATCCCAGTGTTAAAAAACAAAATTTCTCAAATGGACTTCCACTAAAACAAATTAATACAAACGAAAATCTTTATTCCAACGAGCTTCATTCTCCATCTTCTCATCGAGAAATGATTACCTTCGAAGATGCTCCTCTCGTTTCTGAATCCACTGATCAAGACCTCGAGCCGATTGCGCCTCATGCTGATGAACTAGAATCCGTTGCTGTAATTCCTGAATATTCAGCTCATCACTCAAAACCAACTTTGAATGAACGTCGAATCCTTTTTTTAACCAGCTATTCAGATATGCAATTTAATAAAATCGATGAGGAATTTAAAAATGGAGCTTCAGTATTAGGCATAGGCTTAATTCTTCCTCTCAATCTCAACTGGGAAATTCGAGGAATAATTGAATTTATCAATCAAATTCAAAATACGCTTCAAATTGAAAACACAACGGCACTTTTATATAGAGCTGATTTAATCAATCAAATAGGAAGCGATTCCATTCGTTTTATTTGGGGATTTGGTTTATCTTTTCTCAACTATAATATAAGAAAAAAAACTGAACCCTCTGATGAAAACTCTTCGTTTATTCAATATCAAAAATTAAAACAAGGACATTCAATTGGCTTAATTCCACAACTTGGTTTTCGTTTTGATTTAAACTCAACACTCTCGCTTGATCTCATCCTTGAATATCTCTACTTCAACGAAAAAGACATCGAAGAACTGACCTCCATATCAGGAGGCCTTGGATTTAACATTCAGTGGTAGAATAAAATGTAATGAGTAATATGTCTTTTTTTCATAGAGCAGACTTCGTCGGTAGCCTACAGATTTCAGTCTTCAGTTCTCAGCTT
>CAYMLA010000198.1:0-5460 GCA_964390785.1 uncultured Bdellovibrionales bacterium
TAAGTCCAATTTCTTGATTATTGCCTCCTGCTGATAATTCTGCCCACTCATATGAATATGAAATATAAGCACTGATATTAGGATAGTATCTACTTTTTTCAACTTTAATTAACTCTTCTGCTTCTTGTATGTCTTTTGATTGCTTCAAAATAATGGGAGAACGCTCAATGTCTGTCTCTTTTTTTTCTAAAATTCCAGTTTTACTATCATCGATAGATTCAACAGATTGAAAACTCAAATCATCAAGACCTAGCGTATCAATTAATTCCCTCTTACCAATTTCAATATTATTATTTGCCCCGAGAACTTCAATTTCAGCTTCATTCATTTGTACTTCGAGACGCAATAAGGTTTCTTCTCTTGGCATTTTTGTTCTTTTATTAAGCGTTTTTGCAATCTGATAAATTGACTGAGCATGTTTTAAAAGTTGTTTTCTACCTTCAAGAATTTCTTGGAAAAAAAGTAATTTAAAATAGGCTTTTTTGATATTAAAAATAATCTTATTTTTAATATCGTCAATATCTTGTTCGGAAGATTCTACAGCATATTTTGCAGCATTTTGAGCTGCTGTAAATTTTCCACCAGACCAAATTGGAGTTGATAGAATCAGACCTACTTTATTTGCATTATCTGAAGTGCCCAAATATTTTTTTTTAATTTGTGGCACTTCGGAGAACTTTTGTGATGAAGCCGTCCCTTGAATTCGAGGCAATTGATCTGAAAAAGCAATATCAAGAGATTCTTCTTTTTGTTGTTTTTTATATTTGTATTGCTCAATTTTTAAATGATTTTTAAGGCCAATCTGAAGACACTCATTTAAGGTCAATACAGAATCTGAAAAAGCCAGATCTGGGATAAATAAAAACAAAAATCCAATTAAAATATTTTTTTTAATTTTGCACTTTTTTAAAATAAACGAAATTGTAATTACAACTATTGTTAATCGTCTCAATATTTTCATACCTAAGCTCTTTGCTTTTTCTGTAAAAATGGAAAATTAGCTAATACTAAATTAGTATTTTTTTATTACCATTAATTAAACTTCACCCTTGGTGCTTTTAAAGCATCACATCAGTTTATAACATTTCAAAATCGATTTTGAAATTTGAACACTCTTCGTTTAATCTTTTTAGTGACCGTTGCAAATTGCTCTAATATTATTCGCACGCCAAAAGAGACATCGCTTTTTGAGTAATCTGGCTTATATTGGCTTCATTTGGTTCACTATGTCCTTTTTTAAACCCTTCTTCATTCAACTTTAAATGAACAAAATCATTAAGTCCTGCTTGATTCAATGTCTTTTTTGCACACTCAAGTGGGCAGCCATCGATAACTAAAACCTTAGATGCCGCCTTTGTGCTTTCAATGATTCCACTCACTTTTCCACCAATACCTGCAAGGCAGGACATCTTTCCAATTTTATCTTGAGTTAATTTTCTAGCCACAAGATCACTCATTGCTCCGACATCAGCCGCACCAGAACATGGAAAAACTAATTTTGTTGAAACTGAACAACCACATCCACTCATTATGCAACTCCCTATTTTAAAATTTTCTTTATTTCTTCAACATTCATCGCTTTTCCGACAGATTTTACATCTCCATCTATGGCCAGTGCTGGAGTCATTATCACTCCCATATTAGTTATCTCATCAATGCCTTCAATCTTTTCCATTTCAAAATCTAAACCTAATTCTTCTGCTGCACTCTGAGCATTTTCATAAAGTTTCTTGCATTTTGGACAGCCGGTTCCTAAAACTTGAATTTTCATACAATCACCTCCAATTATTTTTTTAAAACTATTATTCTTTAATAAAGCCTAAGCAAACCAATGCTTTGTTTTTTTACAAAATGCCACTAGTCCCAACATCAAGGGAACTTCAATTAATACACCAACAACTGTTGCCAAAGATGCGCCCGAAGATAAGCCAAAAAGTGTAATTGAAGTCGCAATTGCAACTTCAAAATGATTTGATGCCCCGATCATGGCTGAAGGAGCCGCATCTTCATAAGAAAATTTTAATTTTTTTGCAATAAAATAAGTTATTCCAAAAATTAAAATTGTTTGAATAAACAAAGGAATTGAAATCCATAAAATAGTGAGAGGATTTTGTAAAATGACATCTCCTTTGAAAGAAAAAAGAAGAACTAATGTCACCAGTAAGGCTAAAATGCTTATTGGAGTCAATATCCTCAAAAACTTTTCATTAAACCACTCCTGCCCTTTATTTTTTATAATCCACATCCGAGAAAAATATCCCGCTATAAGTGGCAAAGCCACATAAATTGAAACTGATAAAAGAATCGTTTGCCAAGGAATAGGCATGGCATTTATACCCAACAAGAATCCCCCAAGAAGCCCATATAGAAAAAGCATAGCTAATGAGTTTATAGCAACCATAACAAGAGTATGCCCGTCATTGCCTTTGGCCAAGTGTCCCCACATCAAGACCATGGCCGTACAAGGAGCAATCCCTAAAAGGATTGCGCCTGACACATAACTTCTCCAAAGTTCAACAGTTTCACCTGTTTTAATAATTTCAGTGCCAGGAATAAAATCTTTAAAAAAAACGCCAAGAAATAAAAAAGCAAGTCCATACATTGTAAATGGCTTAACTCCCCAATTTATAATTAAAGTGAGAAGAACGGGCTTTGGTGTATTGCCTGCTTTTATGACTTTTGAAAAATCAATTTTAACCATTATGGGATACATCATAAAAAACAAACAAATAGCAATTGGAATTGAAACCTGATAAACCGACATGGCATTCAAACTACGCGCAACATTGGGAGCAATTTTTCCCAAAACAATTCCACCCACTATACATAAAAAAACCCAAACCGTTAAATATCTTTCAAATAAATTTAATCGTTTTTCCATAGCCATTCTACTCCCCAAAAATTGATCCAAATACTAATCCTGAAATTGTCGCCATAACAACCACAAGAGAAATAAAAACAACTGTTTTTTTAGTTCCCATCACGCTTCTAATAACTAACATATTAGGCAGACTTAATGCTGGCCCTGCCAAAAGAAGTGCAAGTGCTGGCCCTAGTCCCATTCCGTTCGAAATCAACCCTTGCAATATAGGAACTTCTGTTAACGTTGCAAAATACATAAATGCTCCAGCAACAGAAGCAAATAAATTTGCCCCTAATGAATTTCCACCAACTGCGCTAGCAATCCATTCTTTTGGAATAATCCCTTCTGTTTCAGGTCTTCCTAATAAAAACCCAGCAATTAAAACCCCAAACAACAATAAGGGTAATATCTGCTTAGCAAAAGTCCAAGTAGCAGAAAGCCATTCTTGAGTTTCTTCAGTTTCAGAATTTGCAATAAATGAAAGTCCAATAAACCCTATAGAAAATGGAATCAACGGATTCATTGGAAAAACAAAATAAGAAATTAACACCAGTAACATTACAGAGAGCAACGTCCAAAGCCTGACATTAAACCACCTCCACAAAATAATATTAAAACATACATAAAAAATAGAAGTGATTTGCCATTTAAATGAAAAAATTGAATACCATAATCCTGAAGACTCTTGAGGAGCACCCCAGTTAGCAAAAACGAGAATTCCAACCATCGAAAAAAAATAAATTGCATTTTGGTAAAGAGGTCTTTTAACTTCCGGCTCAGGCATCATCATTTGTTTATTCGATTTTTCTTTTTCTTCATGTCTGAAAATGAAATGCATAAGTAAACCAATAATAATACTAAACAGAATTGCCCCGACCGCTCTTGCAATACCAAGTTTTAGACCAAGGATTTTTGCTGTTAAAACGATTGCCAAAATGTTAATCGCTGGCCCAGAATACAAAAAAGCCGTTGCTGGACCAAGCCCTGCACCCATTTTATAAATTCCTGAAAATAAAGGCAGGATAGTGCATGAACAAACAGCAAGAATTGTCCCCGAAATAGAAGCAACACCATAAGCAACAAATTTATTTGCTTTTGCTCCTAAATATTTCATAACAGAAGCTTGACTCACAAAAACAGATATTGCGCCTGCTATAAAAAAGGCGGGAATAAGACAAAGTAAAACATGTTCTTGAGCATACCACTTTACAAGATGAAGAGACTCTATAATTGCATTATCAAAGACAGGTTTACCAATAGGAAGATAAAAGGCGCTTAAAAAAACAATAATCATTCCTAAAAGAATTTTCCACTCAGATTTTATATTCATAAAAAGCCCTCTTATTATAGCCACTTATCAAAAGCCACTATTCTATTTCACAGCAACTACTAATTAATAATCACACCTTTTAGTATTTAAAACCCCCTCTACACACTCTATATAATTCAACACACAGGGGCATCTGAGACTGTAAAAAACATTAAGCCCTCTTTTTTCATCAGTTATAATTCCTGAATTTTTCAATACAGAGAGATGTCTCGATAAGGTGGATTGATCAACATCCACTAACTCATTAAGCTCACAAACACACTTTTCATTTTTAGTTAAAGCTTCAATAATAATGAGCCTGATTGGATGAGCCATTGACTTAATGATGTCTGCTCTTTTTTTATGCTTTTCGTAATTCATGAAAACTCCATGTATATTTTGCAATATATACATGGAGCTTATCTTTAGTCAATCTCAATTTATGATTATTTTTTAATTATGATTATTCTTGTTCAGTTTTGATTAAATATTCAATCAAAAACCCGTCTTTTTTTAGAAAATCAAGAATACTTTGATAGATCATTTCATCCATAAATGGTTCTCGATTTAAAATCCATAAGTATCGACCTTGAGGCTCACTCACAACAGCATACCTATAATTTTCATCCAAGAAAATAACCCAATAATCACCCTCAATGATGTTTCCTGGAAATTGGTCTAGTTTTACCTTAAGCTTAGCGTTTGTTTGTTCATCAATGATTCTTGCTTGCCCCTGAACAATGGTCAATTCTCCGTCCAATGAATTTTTACGACAAGCATTTAACACATTGACTGTTCCATTGTCATTGAGTCCATATTCCGTATACGTTCCAAAGCAATCTTTTTGTGCAAAAAATGGAAATCGTGCAATTTCGTACCACTTCCCCGCATAGCGATTCACATCAACAAAATCAACGGTTTCCATGGGTTCACTTGAAATTCGTTTAGACTTTTCACAAGCAGAAATCAACCCCGTGAATAAAAACAATGCCAAAATTAACTTTAAGTTCATAATCTTCTCCCATGTAAAGTTCTTTCTTTTTAGAAAGAGTTTAGATTTTTAAATTCAACAACCACCCAAAAAATAACCCTTGTTGATTTTTAGAATACACTCTCATTTTGTTTGTCTTTTTTTTAAAAAACAAACATTCAAAACAAATAGAACAAACTTGTCTAAATCCAAAAAACAGTCCTATCCTTAGTAGATAGTGGCTGTTTTGCAACAACCACTAGATAGTGGCTGTTGCGAAATTGCCTTACAAAAAACGCAGTAAAAATCTAAGCTACC
>CAYMLA010000199.1:0-367 GCA_964390785.1 uncultured Bdellovibrionales bacterium
ATGATGATTGGAGTACAGCAACCTCTCCTCAGCATAAGGGCTTAAATGGAGACATTCTTGTTTGGAATTCAGTTTTAAAGCGAGCCTTTGAAATTTCTTCGATGGGGATCCGTGTTGATAAAGAAGCTCTTTTGCGACAACTTAAATTGAGTCAAGCAGAAAGTCGAAAAGAATTGTATTTTCACAATAAGCTTTTAAACAACGAATTGCCTTTAACAATTGGAGGAGGCATTGGCCAATCTCGATTGTGTATGCTTTTTTTAAGAAAAGCCCATATTGGAGAAATTCAAGCCAGTCTTTGGCCAGATGAAATGCGTTTAAATTGTGAAAAACAAGGCATCTATTTGCTTTAAGAACGAGGCGTACA
>CAYMLA010000199.1:467-5457 GCA_964390785.1 uncultured Bdellovibrionales bacterium
TTAAGTACGTCGAAGTGAGATTTCAGCGAAGCCAACGAAAAAGTTGGCTGTTTTCTACTTGCCGTGTGGCTCTCGGAAAATAGTCAAATTTGAGGCGCGCGAGCTTAAATCGAACGAGGCGTACATTAAGTACGTCGAAGTGAGATTTCAGCGAAGCCAACGAAAAAGTTGGCTGTTTTCCGAGAGCCACTAAGTTAGTCTTGTTTATTTCGGTCTATACTAATCGCAAATTTTTTAATTCCAGCAAGTTTTACCGTATCAATAACGGTAATAACCTTACCATGAGCAACATCTTTATCGGCAGCAATAATGGCTTGAAGTTCAGGGTTTTTTTCAACATTGTCTTGAGAATAAGTTTTTATTTCCTCTAATGTTGATGTTTTCCCATTAAGAAGAATGTCTCCTGTTACGGTGAGTGTAATGTTTAATTTACTTGCCGTCGTTTCTTCTCCACTGGCTGCCTTAGGAAGATTAACATTAATGCTTGGCTTTAAAAACATAGGGGCTGTAACCATAAAAATAATTAAAACCACCAGCATAACATCAACAAGGGGAACAACATTTATTTCCGCAATGGGCTCATCTATATTTCCACTATGTTTACTCGCCATGTTTAAAGTCCTTTTTTCTTAGCATAAGATAAGCAAAGTTCTTTAATGCCTTCAAGATTTTGAAAAATATTTTTTACTTGTTTTTGAAAATGATTAAAAGAAACAACAGCGGGAATAGCAACAAACAATCCAACTGCCGTTGCGACAAGAGCGACCGAAATTCCCGCCATAACAGTTTGTTGACCTCCATCTTGAGTAAGGGCAAGATCATTAAACGCACGCATAATTCCCAATACGGTTCCCAACAACCCAATATATGGCGCAGTTGAACCAACTGTTGCTAAAAAGTTCAAATTCTGTTCTAGTTTTGGCCTTTCTGTAACAACAAACGTATTAAAAAGCTCTTCAAGACCTTTTGTCCCGCTATCCTTTAAATGGCGAAGAGCATACGAAAGAACTTTACCCTCTAGAGAAGAAACATCCCCAGACATCGCTTCAACATCCTCAATATTGTAGGATTGAAGAGCCATTTGCACTCGTGCATTTACTTTATTGCTTTTTCGCTTTACTTGCCCAATTACAATCCATCGTTCAATGATTGTTCCAATTGAAAGAACGCTTAAAATAAGAAGAAGCCATAAAATCGCTTCGTCACCCATTTGTGCAACTTGTAATATTTTTTCTGTTAACATTTTTACCTCGTGATATTTTTAAACATAATTATGACCAATAAAATTATCTCTTGCAAAAAGAGATCAGGTCAAGTGAGGTTAAGGATGAAAATGTTTTTTCGACAACAAAACCCTGTTTTTCTATCAAATTCCATTCCCCGATGCAGAGCACAAGATTGATATCACTGATCTTTCTTCACTTTTTGTCTTAATGCTCCCAACTCAAAAGTGCGACCGAGTTCCCATATTTTGTTTTCACTTTCTGCTTCAAAAATCTCATATTGAACAACCACTCCAAATTTAGAGGCTTGTTCCCAATCAACAATCGAAACGACTAAAACAAAATTTCCATTTTCATTTCGAGGAAACACTGTTTTAAATTTTTCAGGAATTTTTTTTATTCGCTCAGACGAAATGACATAACGAACATTTTTTACCCCTTCCCATTCCTCAGGCAATCCACGTGCCGAATTTAATTTTTCTAAATCATTTTTTATTAATACAACCAAACGATCTCCTGGAGAAAATAAAAACGGCATAAAATTTTCTTTAATCGCAAGTAAAATGGCTAAACCCACAACCAAAAACAAAATAGCTGCAATTCTTGAAGAAATACGAAACATCCATAACCTCTTTCAAATCTAAAATAGTGACTGCCGCAAAACAGCTCCTAAATATAACTTTAGAAAAAATCTAAAAAACTTCTTTTTTAAGTTATCCATAATTTGATTGTCTGTAAAGAAATTTATAAGACTAACCTTTATCTAAAAATCTGTCTCACTTTAAGAAAAACCGTTTAATTTTGAAAATTCCCTTCTGTTTCTGTTTTAATTTCTTTATAAAAATAAAAAAATTGATAAAATAAATAGTGCCGACTTGTTGAAAGCTATTTCGCACAAGACCATAAATAACGGGGGAATTTTTAATGAAAAATTTTAGACTCATTCGCTTTATTCTTTTGTTCGGTTTTTTTTCAGGATTAATGCTTATCTACTTTAATTGTGGCTCTGGATTTACCTCGACTTTTAACGAAGACAACCTTAATGAAAATTTTTCATCAGATTTTATTTCACAAGAGGCCAAAGAAAGACCTTATTCTGAAGAAAATTTAATCCATCTTGTAGAAAAAATTAAACATCAACAAATTCCTCTTTTCAGGGGTTTTCAAACTTTATCCTCAAGCTAAACTCATTGAGAAGGATCGTTACGGAGCTAAGTACAGGAAGAAGTACGATACACCCAAGACCCCATATCACCGACTGATGATATCAAAATATGTCCCCAAAGAAATTAAAAGAAGCCTCTGGAGAGAGAAGCAAAGCCTTGACCCTATTGCTCTCACCCAGCGGCTAAACCATAAACTAAAAATGATTCAAGAAAGCCTAAAATCCGCCGACAATAAAGTAAAGGTATCATAATGAGAAAAAAAACTAACACACCCGCTAAAAGTAACATTTATTTATCGGGCAATACGGGTGTATTTCAATTTAATACAGCTATTAATTCCGGAGGACGAGTCGATATTCGTTCAGCAGATAACTGGGTTGTTCAACACAATTGGTTCGAAAACATACAAGGCTTCAGTGTTCTTGGACCAAATCATTCTGTTATCGGAAACAAATTTGAAGGCGGAGCTAAATTGATGCTCTTAAGAGGAAATGGCGCTGGTCCAACTCCAACCGGTTATGACCAAATTAAAAATGCCACTGTTCAATGTAATGTTGGTCCACTTCGAATTGGATTAGATTTTTCATCTGCTGGAACAAGTTTTCTACCAGCAGGAATTCAAGTCAATGGACACTCCGGCCCAATAAACATTCAAAGCGGTTCACAAGTAAAACAAAACTCAAGCTTTTCTTGTCCTGCAAATAAAGCTTTTAAATTGAATTCATCTCAAATTAGACCGGCTGCCTACAAATAATGGCTGGTGAAAAATAATCAAATTTGAGGCGCGCAAGCTCAAATTGATAAAATAGCAAATTTGAAAAAAGATTAGTCATTTAATAACAATTTTTGTATCTCTCCCTCTTTTATGAAAATCACATTGTTCTAATAACTGAATTTCACAGTCATTCTAAACCATTAAGAAACTCTTTTTTGGCCTAAAGATTGCTTTGCTTAATTATAAGAATAATTTTTAAAAAAATTCTAATTACTGTTTTTTTAAGGAGCAAGGCAATGAAAATAATAAAATTTTTAATCGGTGTTTTTATCGTTACAACTTTAATGGTCGCTTGTCAGAAAAAAAAGGATGACGATAATGATAGCAATCCCAATAAAGTCAATTCAGCCGAAGTTCTTTTTGAATTTCAAGATTACTTTATGGGAACTTGGGAACACAGTGATTCTTCTAAAAATTCGTTTATTAAAATTGGCGATGGAACATCGGGTAATTTTGAAATGATTACCACAATTGTTTTTGAAACGGGAGATCTTTATGGTGACTTAAGTTGTGATGTCATATTGTCTGGCGACTTACATCGTGTGGATGAACATAACAACAAAGACACTTACAATTACGATGTGTTTGTCCAAATACAATTAATTGAATCCTATAGAAGCTCTGGGGGTTGCACTTCTCAAATAAACAATATAAAAAATCTCGACTTAATACCTTTTGCAATACGACTCTATGTAAGAGATGAAAATGATTTGTATATTCATGCAATTTCCGCTCCCAGTTTTTTGAAAAAAAGTTTTCCAACTGGAACTTACATTTATAGATCTTATTAATACGCTTTGTTTTATTAAAATTCTGTCCAAGAGACACTAAAGACTGTTAACTGTATTTTACATTAAAAAATGCAATGAAAAAGCCTTATTATGAACAACAATAAACCTTCTATTGCTACTCATTGGAGCAAGCAAGAAAACAATCAAATCAGATGCTTGCTCTGCCCTCGGGCTTGTCTTTTAAAAAACAATCAAAGAGGCTTTTGCTTTGTTCGCCAAAACGTGAACAATCAATTGGTTCTAACAACTTACGGAAGAGCTTCAGGCTTTGCCGTTGATCCCATTGAAAAAAAACCATTGAATCATTTTTTACCTGGCTCAAGAGTTTATTCTTTTGGTACTGCCGGTTGTAACTTGGGGTGCACATTTTGTCAAAACTGGGACATCTCAAAATCCAAACAAATGGATGTTTTAATGTCAAAAGCCCTGCCAATGGAAATTGCTCAATCCGCCCAAAAATTAAACTGTTCCTCGGTGGCCTTTACCTATAACGATCCCGTCATTTTTTTTGAATACGCCTTAGACACGGCACGCGCTTGCCACGAACTCAACTTAAGAACCGTCGCCGTTACGGCCGGCTATATTAATTCTAAGCCAAGAGAAGAATTTTTTGCTCACATGGACGCTGTTAATGTTGATTTAAAATCATTCTCAAATGATTTTTATCAACGCTTCACTGGAGGACAATTAGACGTTGTCTTAGACACATTAGTCTATATCAAAAAACATACAAATTGTTGGCTTGAAATCACCACTTTACTTATTCCCGAAGAAAACGACAGTGATGACGAACTAGAGTCCCTCACTCAGTGGATATATGAAAATTTAGGACCAAACACTCCTCTCCATTTTAGTGCTTTTCATCCTGCTTACAGGCTGCAAAACAGCCATGCACAAACCCCACTTTCTGTTTTGATCAAAGCACGAGAAATTGCGCTAAAAAATGGGCTTCATTTTGTCTACACCGGTAATGTTTGTTATTTGCCCGGTGACACGACTTATTGTCCTCAATGCAACAGCACCGCCATAAAGAGA
>CAYMLA010000200.1:0-5455 GCA_964390785.1 uncultured Bdellovibrionales bacterium
GCCAACTTTTTCGTTGGCTTCGCTCAAATCTCACTGCGACGTACTTGATGTGCGCCTCGTTCGATTTGAGTTCGCGCGCCTCAAATTTGACTATTTTGCAGCAGCCACTAAATAACGAAGATTCCCTTGACTAAAATGCTTGAAAAACAGAGGGGGCTTCTTGACCGACAAAAATACTTTTAAAACACAATAAAGAAGTATCCCCTTGAATTTCAACATGATTTATTCCTTCAGACACGTTATAAATTATAACCCCCCGAATATCATCAGAATTAGGCTGAACAAGGCTCCATTCTCCATTTCGTGTAAAGTATATTTTGTCGTTGATTTCTTGATCATTAACTAAAACATTTAATTTCATATTATTGTCTAACATTTCTGATGGAAACAACACCACAACGACCCCAGAATGAATCTGATCGCTGATTTTAGCTTCTCGTTTAATTTGGTCTATCCACTCAGGTAAAACATAAGAAACTTCAATATGAAAAGCCGATGGCTTAAAATAATAACGAATCATTTCCTGATCTTGTCCAACGTCAATAAAATTAAAAAACTCTTGTTTTGAACGAAAGATTTTTTCTTGTTTTGGATCTTTAATAGAATAATCCTCTAAAGGATCATAAATATTCTGATTAACAGGATTTTTATCAAACACATCAACAACTGAAACCTGATATTCCTTTGCTTGTGCTTGAATCTCTAAAAAACTCACTTGATGCTTATTCACCCAAATAAATTGAGACGGCAAAACCTGCCCTCGCCATTCAACATCAACAATGTAAATTCCTGTCTCTAACCCAACGATTGCAAAACGCCCATCTGTATTTGTGCTTTCTCTCTTTGGCTCCACTTCAATTGAATTAAAATAGTAAGAAAAATAAGGCTCGTGCCCTCTCACTTGCACCTTAGCTCCAGACAAGGGAGTTGCCCCATCCAAAACGCGCCCCCAAATCACCGCACTGGAGGAAACCTCCATTCCAATATTTTCTTTAACTTGATCAAAAAAATGATGGAGTCGTGGGGTTTCAATAAGAGAAATAGAATTAGGATATCCCCTTTTAAAAGACGCCACCGCAGGCCAAAAATCGTGATGAAATAAACTCGCAATAACATGCCCATTTGCAGGAAAATTTATAATTTCAAAAGCTCCATCTTGCTCGCTTTCAAACGTTTTATGACCAATTTGAATCTTTACTCCAGACAACGTCCATTCACCTCCACCCAATTGCAAATCTCCCATCACTGTTCCAAATAGATCGGTTGAAGACAGAGGTTGTAAAAAAAGATTCACTGGTTCATTAGGATCTCCAATTCTTTGTTCGCTATAAGCCACCAAGTCTTCATCTTTACCCTCATCCCCTTTTTGAAACATCATAGCAACGATGCGACCTACCGGTTCCTTAACTTCAATAACAAACTGCCCCGTTTCCCAATTTATTTGAGCTTGAGCCAAACGATCATTTTTCACCTTTTGATAAACAACAAGAGTTTCCTTGTCTGTCATCGCCAATCCCGGAGAAAGAGCCAAGCTGCCCCTTATTTTATGGCTAAAAGGAGTAACGTCGCTTTCTCTTGTTTTCATATCTTCAAAAGATTTTAAATTGTTATCGGCAACAGACACTGATCCTGTCTCAGGACTCTTTAGAAGCGGTTCAGTCCCATGATTCTCTTTATTATTAACATCTTCGTTATGAGAATCTTTATTATAAACCAAAACCCCTTTAGAGTCTTTAATCGAACTTGTTATATGACGTGGTTTCGGAGAGTCAACAGAACCAAGCAAACCCGATGCCTTTTCTTGTGAAATTATCTCATGAACTTTTGAATTTATGTCTACCGTTGCCAAATCAATTGCGGTAAAATCAACTCCTCTATTTTGAGCGGCAACGACCCGATTCTGTAACTCTGGCTTTAACGATTCAACCCAATCCTCAATAAGAACAACCTCATCAAATTTTTCTTTGTTTTGAACCTTTTTCTTAATTTCAAACTCATTCATAGGCAACATCGCAAGATCCAACGCAGAAACCTGAACTGCAGAATCAACCTTTTTATTTGCCATTTTTTTAGGAAGACAAGAAATGTTTAACTGCCCCAATTGTCGCGGAGCTGTTATCTTTAATTCAGGCAATCTTCTCTGACCCCGAATCGTTACCCCTGCCAATGATCTCAATCTTGGCTTTACTTCTTTTTGACTTAACTTATTTTTTTCGCTTTCTAAGTTCAACACGCATTCAACACAAATTTGATCAATAAAAATATCTTTATTATGAACCGAGTCTAAAAATTCTTTTGTGTCTTTGCGAATAAGCTCTTTATTGGAAAGTTGACTCTCTTTTAATGCAATAAACGTCGGCATTGCTCGATCAATATGAATACCCAAATCAAAAGAAAGAGTTCGCATTGGAGCCTGATCAATGGAACGCGCAAAAAAAACCATTAAAAATGAAACAACAAAATAAACCATTAAACCATTCATCGATTGAGATAAAAAATGATGATAACGGATTTTCTGGTTATTCAAAAAAAGCTCCCCCTACTGTTCTTAATCTAATAGTAGTTAGAAAGCTCTAAAGTCGTCAATCAGATTGCGATCTTTAGTACGTTCATCAAGTTTCTTACGAATCAACTCCGCAATCTTTTTAGACTCTCCATCATGTGGACCTATGACTTGAAATTTTTCCCATTGACCTTTGTCTTGAGGATCTCTTTTTTCATAAATAACAACCACATTTAAATCATATGGTCTCGAACTATTAAGAATAGTCACCTTTGCATAAGCACGAAATCGAATACTCTCTGGCATATAAAGCCCAGAAACACTCTTTGGATCATAATAATTTGAATAGAGGACTCGCCCATTTTGACTTTGCCTAGACAGTCCTCGTGGCAAACATTCAATGACCGTTGACTTAATCAAACTAAATGAATATTTGACCTCTGAAATAATAATGCCGGGGGTTTGACATCCGGCAATAATAATTAAAATAACACAAATGACAAGCGGTTTTATCCCTTTCAAGATTTTGGAACCTTTTTCCAATCATCCAAAAACTTTTGAATACCCAAATCCGTTAAAGGATGCCTTGTCAACTGCTGCATAACCTTAAATGGAATCGTCACGATATCTGCGCCGATTAAGGCAGAATCAAGCACATGCATTGGATGACGAATACTCGCAACCAAGACTTCAGTTGTATATCCATAATTTTGGTAAATTTGAACAACCTGAGCAATCATATTCATGCCATCATCAGAGATGTCATCTAATCGACCAACAAAAGGGGACAACATTGTTGCTCCCGCCTTTGCCGCCATAATGGCCTGAACAGAAGAAAAAACAAGGGTCACATTTGTTTTAATTCCTTCTGCTTTAAATCGACGAACAGCAACCATCCCCTCATCACACATTGGAACTTTTATGACAATATTATCATGAATTTTAGCCAACTCTAGACCTTCTTTAAAAATTCCCTCTGCATCAAGACTAATCACCTCAGCAGAAACAGGACCATTGACCTCATTGCAAATCTCTTTAATTACCTCAATAAAGCCCCTCCCCGTTTTAGCGATCAATGATGGATTTGTGGTCACGCCATCAACCCAACCCCTTTTATTAGCTTCTTTAATTTCTACGATGTCTGCTGTGTCGATAAAAAATTTCATTCTTACTCCTCTCTGAAAATTGAATTTTAAAAACAGTCAACTTTTTCGTTGGTTTCGCTCAAATTTGACTATTTAGCAACAGCCTCTATATATCTACAACATTTTTACTCTGACAAACAAAAACAATCTCTGAATCGAAGTTTTTCTGTTCAATCGTTATTTCTAACAAGCTTTGACTTAAAACAGGATGATAATATTCCGCCCAAACCTCTGACGCACACCTTAAGAATTCAGCTTTGCCAACCAAATCTGGATGTGGAATCGTCAACTCTCTTGTCATCCGAGTGCAATCATCAAAAGCTAACACCAATGCCTGCTTAAGATTAACTTCTGTGTTATCAATGTGACTCTCATAAAACAAGCCCACTTGCGTAACAAGTTCTTCTAAAGGTGTCCCTGTTAAAACTTTTGCAACAAAATAGATGTCTCCCTCTTTGCCACGATAAAGAGAAGAAATTCGCGATCTCTTTTTGACTAAAAGTGAGTCCTCAACAAGTTGATTCATCAAATTTTTTTCAAATGTTGGCTTTACCGAAAAGCCAAGAAGAGCCTCATGGAGTTGATTTGTCATGATTTATTCTTCCTTATTTCACGCCAGCAACGAACTATGGCGCAGATACAAAATTAAGCATATCATAATAACCCGATGCTTGTTTCACAAGCCAAGTCGCGACATCCACTGCTCCACGAGCAAATACGGATCGATTTAAGGCCACATGCTCTAAAGTAAGCACCTCATCCTCGCCAAAAAAATAAATTTTATGAATTCCAAAAACGCCCCCCCCTCTTAATGACAAAGGCGTTTCAACGCTAATTTTTAATTTGTTTTGTAAATCTTTATGCAAAACTTTTGCCGTTCCACTTGGAGAATCTTTTTTGTGTTTATGATGAACTTCTTCAATTTTTATATCATAATCTTTCAAGCGACTAAAAGAACTTATGCTTTCTCTTAAAGAAGCAATCCCAATGCTCATATTGGCAGACCACAAAATGGCACACTGTGAAGAAAACGGTTTAAAAATTTCTTCAGGCTCATGATCAAACCCCGTTGTCCCCGTAACAAGGGGCTTCTTATTTTTTGCACACCATTGTGCTAAAGCAATCGTATTTTCTGGTGAAGAAAAATCAATCACAACATCACAATCGACATTAATTTGATCCACAGAAGAAAAACAAGGAACCCCACCACTCTTCTGAGCAGATTCAAATTTTGCACAATCAAGACCAAAGGCTAACTCCACATCTGTTCTTGATTCCAGTTTCTGTTTAACTTCTTGCCCCATTCTTCCCAATAGTCCAGAGACCGCCACTTTTAACTTCATTTTAAAATCCCAATCTCTTGTAAAACGGTTCTCAGTCTCTGAGTTTTTTCCCCTGTTAACGAACACAATGGACTCCTCAACTCTGGACTACGAATATAACCCATAAGATACAAAGCCATTTTAACCGGAATTGGATTGGCTTCTATTCCTAAAACATCCATAAACGCTTTATGCTTTTCAACCTCTGCTTCAACTTGAAAATCTTGATTTTCTACCTTTTTCATCCATTGCTTCATTCGATCTGCAATGACATGAGAAGAAACCGAAATGACACCGCTTCCACCCTTTTTAAGGAAATCCACATAAGTTCCATCATCTCCACTAAGCAATGAAAAATCATCACGACATGCTTCTCTCAAGCGAGCTGTTAATTCTGTATTTCCACTTGCTTCTTTTATCGCAATAATATTCGGATGTTTACTCAGCTCTAAAATAGTTTCATATTCCATTGAAACAACGGTTCT
>CAYMLA010000201.1:0-2070 GCA_964390785.1 uncultured Bdellovibrionales bacterium
TGATCACCAAAAAAAAGAGTGGAGTCTAATCCACTCTCTTTTTTTTTAAACAAATTGGTTATGAAAGATATAAAGTTATTTTTTTTCATCTTCGTCTGAGGTTTCTTTCTTGCCAACCAATTCTGGTTCAACAGTTTCAGACGTTTCAGTTTCTGGTTTTTCTTCTTCAGTTTTTTGTGGTGCACAAGTGGCAATTGTTAGATCGAGAGCGACAAGTGGCTTAACTCCTTCTGGAAAGATAATATCAGAAACGTGTAAACTATGATTTAGTTTTAATGGAGTTACATCAACAAGGAGTCGATCTGGTATGCTATTGGGAAAACATTCAACTTCAACTTCTTGTCGAGCTTTTGATACAAATCCACCATCAGCTATACCTGCAGCAGTTCCAGTTAATTCTATTTTTACTGTGATTCTGACGACTTTAGTTAAATCAAGAGCATAAAAATCAACATGAATGGGTCTAGTCGATACAGGGTGTTTGATAACCTCTTTGACTAAAACTTCCAAATTATTAATTTCAGTACTGTCTGTTTTTAATTTAAAAATAGCATTTTCGTATTTTTCATTAAAATACTTTAAAACGTCTCTTTCATCTAAAGCGATGTTTGCATTTTTTGTTTTTGGTCCATAAACAACAGCAGGGACTAATTTTTTGATTCTTAAAGAACGTGAAAATCCTTTGCCATCATTTCTTTCAATTACATTTAAAGTTAAATTTTGTGTAGTCATTGTTCCATCCTCAATCAAAAAGTGAACTTACAGATTCATTACAATATATTCTTTTAATTGTTTCTGCAATAACGGGGGCAATTGAAACAACTTTTATTTTTTCACAACCTTGAGCATTAGGTTGTAATCGTATTGTATCTGAAACCCAAACTTCTTTGAGTTGGCTTTCCATAATACGACTAATTGCTGGTTCAGAAAATACCGGATGAGTCGCTATTGCATAAACTTGTTTTGCACCATTTTTTATCAAACTGTCAATTGTTTGAGTAAGAGTCCCCGCCGTATCAATCATATCATCAAGAACGACAGCAATTTTATCCTTAACGTCGCCAACAATATGAACGGCTTGTGCTTCATTAGGCCCTGTTCTTCTTTTGTCAATGATAGCAATTGAGCTTTCAATTCTTTTTGCAAAGGCTCGTGCTCTTTCAACTCCACCGGCATCTGGGCTGACAGTTACAAAATTTTCTCCAAAGCCAACTTGTTCTCTCCAGTGTCGAGCAAAAGTAGGAATGGCATAGAGGTGATCAACGGGAATATTAAAAAAACCTTGAATTTGTGGGGCATGAAGATCGACAGAAATAATTCGAGAGGCTCCTGCTGAAATAAGAAGATCAGCAATGCAGCGAGCTGAAATAGGAGCACGTGGAGCGACTTTTCGATCTTGTCTAGAATAACCATAATAAGGGATGACTGCTGTGATTGTTTTTGCAGAAGCTCTTTTTAATGCGTCCAAAAGAATAAATAATTCCATATAGTTATGGTTTACTGGAGGGCCTGCACTTTGAATCGCAAACACATTTTGTCCACGGACACTTTCGTGAATTTCTACTTGAACTTCTCCATCAGCAAAAGCATTGAGTTTGCAATGCCCAAGGGTTACGCCAAGTTCATGGGCAATTTTTTTTACTAAAAGTAGGCTGGAGTTTCCAGCAAATAACTTAATGTCTTCCATAGAGAGTGACTCATAGCTTAATTGCAGAGGAAAGTCTAGTTAAATTCATCAAATAGGCTAATTTTTTCTGTTCATAGATTGACTATTGAGCGAGCACTTCTAATACTAAATAGTGACTGTTGTAATACAGCCAACTTTTTCGTTGGCTTCGCTTAAATCTCACTGCGACGTACTTAATGTACGACTCGTTCGATTTGAGCTTGCGCGCCTCAAATTTGACTATTTTGCAGCAGTCACTAAAAGAGGTTGGTGTGAAATAGGAAAAGTGGCTGTTGATCAGTTGTTTGTTCTATTGAAGACTGTAAGTGGTCGAGGAAACGAATTGGAGTCTGCTTTATGCTATTAGATTCAGCATCAAAGGGTTGGACTATTTATTCGGTTAA
>CAYMLA010000201.1:2080-5413 GCA_964390785.1 uncultured Bdellovibrionales bacterium
CTGTCTCTCATGAAATTGATCAGGCGGTGGGAACGAGTGATCAGTTTTTTGCGTTGGATTTATCTCAGACACAATTTGTGAGTATTTCAGCCATCCAATATATATCCAATTTATCTAAGCGATTGCAAGATCAACAAAGAGCGTTAGTGCTTATTTGTTTCTCAAGTAAAATTAGAAGAAACTTTGAAATTTTTTCAAATATCAACAATATTCGTTTTTGTGATCAAGTTGGAGAGCTTGGGTTTATCCTCGAAAACTCTCAAATTTGACTCTTTTCAGCAGCCACTTAGGCATGTAGCATGGTCAACTTTTTCGTTGGCTTCGGCTCAAATTTCACTGCGACGTACTGAGATGTATGTGGCTAGAGCTAAAGGGTTGTTTTAAAAAAATCTATAAACACTTTAATAGCTTTAGCGCGATGGGAATGTTGATTTTTATAAGCAAGTCCTAGTTCAGCAAAAGTTTTTTCTTCTCCTTGTGGAATAAAGATAGGATCATAGCCGAATCCTATTTTCCCTTGAGGTGCTTTTGCAATTGTTCCTTCGATTTTGCCTTCAAAAAGAAATTCTTTACCTTCAGGAGAATAAGCAATTAAAGCGGTTTGGAAGTAGGCGTTTCGATGATTTGTTGATCGAATTTGAAGCATTTTAAGGAGTTTAGCTATATTTTCTGCATCACTGGCATTTTCACCAGCATATCGAGAAGAATAAACTCCAGGATAATTGTTAAGGGCTTCGACAACGAGTCCCGAATCTTCTCCAATGATCCAATGTTCTGGTTTGATTGCTTTGAGACTTTTGGCTTTTAAACGAGCATTTTCTTCAAAAGTGTTTCCAGTTTCCTTAGGGGGGCTGTAATAAGTTAATTCTTTTTGACTATGAATGACGATGTTAAAATCTTGAGTTAGATTTTTGATTTCTCGTAATTTGCCATCATTATGTGTTGCTATCCAGAGTTCCATTTTTTCACAGATCCTTAAGTTGTCATTTATTAAGTGGAAAAAAATCTCCTATATATTGACTTTGAAATTCAAAAATCTCTCGACACCCTTGTTGGGCAAGCAAAAACATGGCATTCATTTCTTCGATATTAAAGGGTTCAGTTTCAGCGGTTCCTTGAATTTCTACCAATTGATTTGAATTAATCATAACAAAATTCATGTCAGTTTGTGCATTTGAATCTTCCTCATAGTTAAGGTCGAGATAAGGCTTATGATTAAAGAGTCCAACGCTAATAGCAGAGACATAATTTTTAAGTGGTATAGAGGGCAATTCTTCTCCCTCAAAGAGATGTTTAATACATAAAACCAATGCTAAAAAACCACCATTAATTGCTGCGGTTCGAGTTCCTCCATCGGCACTAATCACATCGCAATCGACAATGATTTGTTTTTCTTTTAGTTTTTTTAAGTCTATACAAGCTCGTAAAGCTCTTCCGATTAATCTTGAAATTTCTTGAGATCGTCCTCCGTTTAAGGCTTTATCTCTTTTAATTCTTGTGTTCGTTGAACGGGGAAGAAGGTTGTATTCAGCCGTGACCCATCCTTGACTAGAACCTTGCAGCCAACGAGGAATATTGGTTTCTACGGTGGCTGTACAAATGATTTTTGTATTTCCCATTTCAAATAATCCGCTTCCCTCGGCATGAGGGCAATAATGAGGAGTAAAGCGAAGAGGGCGGATTGATGACTCTGTGCGATCAATTTTAAACATTATAAAAATTCCTCGGTTGGGTTGAATTCAATCTAAAACAGTATTTTCTTCTTGTCCATTGTTTTTAGCTTGTACAAAGGTTGCTTGGGTTTGATTGTGTATTTCTCCATATTGTTTCTTAAACTCAATGAGCCCTTCAAATAGGCTTTTTGCAATATTTTTTTGATATTGTCTAGATTGTAAAGCTTTTCGATCTGATGTGTTGGATAAATATCCGATTTCAACGAGTACAGAGGGAGTATCTGCTTCAATGACTAAATAAAAGGGAGCCTGTAATATGGTTTTAGCCTTAGAATGGCGATACCCTGTCCAATGTTTTAATAAAATTTTGCATAGATCGAGGCTTCGCTTCATTCTGTGAAAATTATAAAGGTCATTAATTATACTCGTGACTTCTTTATTTTTCAAATTTGAATGTTCAATGATCCATCGGGGTTGGCTTTGTCCTTGAATGAGTTGATTTTCTCGATTAGCGATGAGCAGTGCTTCTTGATCAGGGGGAAGCTGATTTTGAAAATAAAATTCGACCCCCTTAAGGTTTTTATTAAAGGAAGTATTGGCATGAATGCTGATAAATAAATCAGCTTTAAGTTTTTGAATCAATTCAATTCTGTCTTGTAATTGCAAATAGACATCTGAGTCTCGGGTTAAAAAAGCTTTTATTTCAGAGTGTTGATTTAATAAAGCATAAAGCATTTTGCTTACAGACAAGTTTATGTCGGCTTCTACAGCATTATTTCTTATGGCTCCAGGATCAGAGCCACCATGTCCTGGGTCAATTAATATTTTATAAGGTTCTTTTGTTGACAATGAATGAGATTGAGCAAATGCGAATTGCATATTTAATATTAAAAAAAATAAAACGAGAGTCTTTGTTTTATTGTAAGCCACAATGCGAACTTTCCTTTGTTTCGTCTTCTGACATTAGTTTTCAGTGAGTAGCTTTGTTAAAATGTTATCTATTTAGTGGCAGCCACTTTTTATAGTTTAAGACAACAAGATTGGGGGAGTAGAGAGAATGTCTTTATTCAATTGATATTTTAGACTTTCGATTAGTTTTTACGTTTTCTTTCGTTACGGACTATAGCATTCAAATAAAAAAAGGCGACCTGGAAATGGGGGGGAGGCCAGATCGCCCAAAAAAGGGAGGGGTTAACACTTTATATAGCAAGTGACATGCCACACCAAATAGTGGCTGCTGCAGAACAGTCACTAAGGCTGTAGCATGACAGCCAACTCTTTTTCGTTGGCTACTCTCAAATCTCACTGCGATGCACTTAATGTACGCCTCGTTCGATTTGAACTCGCGCACCTCAAATTTGACTCTTTCGCAACAGCTACTAAATAGTTTTTGTATTCATTTCTTACAAAATGCGCGCAAAAATTAGGCTTTATTTTATAAATCTTTGTGTTTACAATAAATTAGATGATTGTGACAAAAATCAGTTCAACTCACAATTTTTGTCTTAATTTTTTATTTCAAAGATGCCGATGAGATTTTGAGTAGTTATATTGAAGTAAGATAGAGTTTACTTAGCGGCTGGTGTGAAATAAGAAATATTATTTAGTGGCTGTTGCAAAATAGTCAAATTTGAGGCGAGCGAGTTCAAATCGAACGAGG
>CAYMLA010000202.1:0-5396 GCA_964390785.1 uncultured Bdellovibrionales bacterium
CGCTCAAATCTCACTGCGACGCACTTTATGTGCGCCTCATTCGATTTGAGCTCGCACGCCTCAAATTTGACTATTTTGCAGCAGCCACTAAATAGTGTTTGGTGTGAAATAAGAAAAATAACTGTTGATAAGTTAGAACAAGAAATATATTTTTTGTGTTTAAATTTTGTTTAACCCTAAATTAATGTTTCGATTGAAAAAGCGATCAGTTAAGGTTATTTATTATCAGTAATTAGTGGCCCTCTAGCAAGAGCTACTAATTAGAAGTTTAATGTTAAAGAGTTTAATAGAAAAAAACTGAAAACTGAAAACTGAAAACTGTAGACTTTTAGCGAAACGAAGTGGAGTCAGAATTATGATAAATAAAATTGGAGTCATTGGCGCAGGTCAAATGGGAAGTGGGATTGTTCAAGTGATTGCCCAAAGTGGGATGAATGTTTTGATGATGGACGTGGATGAATCTGCATTAAATAGAGCTTTAAAAACAATTGAATCTAGCTGCGATCGAATGATAAAAAAAGAAAGATTAACGATTGAGAATAAAACAGAGCTTCTTAAGCGGATCCAAACAACATTGAGTATGAGTGACTTATTTGATTGTGAAGTTGTTATTGAAGCAGCAACAGAAAATATGGATCTAAAAATTAAAATTTTTAAGGAATTGGATCAAATTATGCCTGAAGGGGCTTATTTGTTTACAAACACGTCCTCTTTGTCGATCACTAAGATTGCCGCTCAAACAAAACGTCCAGATAAAGTTGCAGGAATGCATTTTATGAATCCTGTTCCTGTAATGAAATTGGTTGAATGCATTAGGGGACTTCAAACTTCTGATGAGACTTTTGATCTTGTTCGTCAATTGACTGAAAGATTAAATAAAGTTTTTGTTCCTTCAGATAAGGATGTTCCGGGTTTTATCGTTAATCGAATTTTGATGCCAATGATCAATGAAGCCGCTTATGTTCTCCATGAAGGAATTGCTCAAGCAAAATCAATTGATGAGGCGATGACTTTGGGGACTAATCAACCAATGGGTCCTTTAGCTGTTGCAGATTTAATTGGTTTGGACACCTGTTTGGCTATTATGGAATCATTACACAATGGCTTAGGAGACACGAAGTATCGTCCTTGTCCACTTCTTGTAAAATATGTTGAAGCCGGGTGGTTGGGTAGAAAGACATTGCGTGGTTTTTATCAATACTCATAACGGTGAATTTATTTCGTTTCGTATGTAGCTTACAGTTGTCAGTTTTTAGCTTCTTTCTATTGTGTTCGATATAACTGTTTTAAGAAAGGGTAAATATGGAACTAAAAAATATCTTATTTGAAGAAAAAGAAAAAATTGGTTGGATCACTTTAAATCGTCCTTCTGCGATGAATGCTTTAAATTCGTCTGTTATTAGAGAATTAAAAGAAGTGATTGATTATCTTAACCAAGGCTCTTGTGTGCAGTGTATTGTTTTACGTGGGGCTGGTGAAAAAGCCTTTGCAGCAGGGGCAGACATTAAGGAAATTCATGATTTGGATATATCCGGAGGACGTCAATTGTCTGCACTGGGGCATGAGGTTTTTAGCGAATTAGAAAAATTGGCTCAACCGGTTATTGCAGCCGTTCATGGATTTGCTTTAGGTGGAGGTTTAGAACTAGCATTAGCATGTGATTTTATTTATTGTTCAGAAAAGGCTCAGTTTGGTTTACCGGAATCAACATTAGGTCTTATTCCAGGATTTGGCGGGACAATTCGTCTGTCTCGTAGAATAGGATTAGCTCGTGCTCGTGAGTTTATTTATTCTGGTCAATTTTGCAATGCTCAAAGAGCCTATGAAATTGGTTTGGTTAATCATATTTGTTCTTCTCAAGATTTAATGCCAACTGTTGAGAAGTTAGCTAAAACAATCTCCTCAAGGGGGCCATTGGCTATAGCGAGTGCAAAGACTGTTATTAATCAAGGTTGGGATATGGAATTAGAGCAAGGATTAGCGATTGAAAATGATTACTTTGCTTCGTTGTTTGGAACACAAGATGTTGCTGAAGGAACTTCAGCTTTTATTGAAAAACGAAAACCAGAATTCAAAGGAGAATAGTTATCAAACCGCGATTTAATCACCCCATTCGAATTGTTACGGCCACGTCTTTATTTGATGGCCATGATGCTTCTATTAATATCATGCGCAGAATTTTGCAAGACAATGGAGCGGAGGTTATTCACCTTGGTCATAATCGTTCCGTTGCTGAAGTTATTGGTGCGGCTCTTCAAGAGGGAGTTCAGGGAATTTGCGTGAGTTCTTATCAAGGCGGACATCTTGAGTATTTTAAATACATGAAGGATCTTTTGGATCAATGCGGAGCAGGTCATATTCGTATTTTTGGTGGTGGTGGCGGGGTTATAATCCCTGAAGAAAAAAATGAATTAGAAAATTATGGCATCACCAAAATTTTTCATCCTGAAGATGGAAGAAGACTAGGCTTAGAAGGAATGATTCTAGAAGTTTTGTCTTATTGTGATTTTGATGTCTTATCGAGTGTCAAAGACAAACGGTTTTCATCTGAGTTTTTTCAAAATGATGGCATCAATCATGTTGAATTGGGGCTTTATTTAACAGCGTTAGAAAATAATCATTCATCCGATTTTTTTCCCTCTTCTTTAAAGTCTTTTTGTCGGTCTTCGTCTCAAGGAGTTCCTTTTGTTTTAGGTGTAACAGGGACAGGCGGGGCAGGAAAATCAAGTTTAGTTGATGAGTTGATTCAACGATTTTTAAACACTTATTCTGATAAAAAAGTGGCTGTTGTTAGTGTTGACCCCTCGAAGAGAAAATCAGGCGGTGCTCTTTTGGGAGATCGCATTCGTATGAATTCTTTGAGTCGAGAAAGAGTATTTATGAGGTCTTTAGCGTCTCGAGGATCGGGAAGTGAGATATCGTTGGCACTGCCTGTTTTTTTGAAAGAATTAAAAAAGTTTAATTTTGATTTGATTATTGCAGAGACGTCAGGAATTGGTCAAGGCGATATGGCCATTGTTGAGCTCGTTGATGCGAGTCTCTATGTTATGACTTCTGAATTTGGTGCACAAACTCAGCTTGAAAAAATTGATATGATTGATTTTGCTGATTTAATAGCCATTAATAAATCGGATCGACGAGGATCTGAAGATGCTTTAAGGGATGTTCGTAAGCAGTATATTCGATCAAAAAAATTATTTGATCAAAAAGATAATATTGAATTTCCTGTTTATTTAACTCAAGCCTCGCAGTTTAATAATCGCGGTGTCAATGAGCTTTTTAAGGGCTTGATTGATTGTTTTCAAAAAAAACAGCCTAAATCTAAATGGGCTTTAACAACAGTTCAAAGCGAGTCGTTTGTTAATCGAGAGCAGAGTGTTGTTATCCCTTCAGAAAGAGAAAACTATTTGGCTGAAATTGTGAGTGTTGTTAATAAATACAAAAAAAATTGCAATAAATGGTGTGCATTAGCAAGTCAAATAGGGGCGATTGAAGAAATTTTTCAGTCGGGTTATTTGTCTGAAGAATTAAAATTAAAACAACTTGAACTTCAAAAAAATATTCCAAGTGATTTGTTAAATGCTCTCAATAATTGGGACCAAAAGCAAAGTCAGTTTGAAGAACATCAGCTTAAGTATTGTGTTCGAGGAAAAGAAGTTTCTCAGTCTTTGCTGACTACAAGTTTGGGTGGAAGCTTTATACCAAAAGTTGTTTGGCCTAAGATTAAAGACTGGGGAGATCGATTGCGATTTTTAATGTGTGAAAATGTGGCCGGAGAATTTCCTTACACGGCTGGTGTTTTTTCATTGAAACGCACAGGGGAAGATCCAACTCGAATGTTTGCAGGTGAAGGCACGCCAGAAAAGACCAACCGACGCTTTCATTATCTTAGTCAAGATGAGCCTGCGACTCGTTTATCAACGGCATTTGATAGCGTCACTCTTTATGGAAATGATCCAACAGATCGTCCGGATATTTTTGGTAAAGTGGGCGAGAGTGGAGTGAGCATTTGCACCCTTAATGACATGAAGAAGCTCTATAGTGGTTTTGATTTATGTGATCCAAAAACCAGTGTGAGCATGACAATTAATGGCCCAGCTCCTATTATTTTAGCTTTTTATTTTAATACAGCCATTGATCAGCAGTTAGAGTTAAAACAAAAACAATTAGGGCGAGAGTTAACAGGCGAAGAAAAAGAAAAAATTCAATCTGATACTTTGTCGCAATTAAGAGGAACGGTTCAAGCTGATATTTTAAAAGAAGATCAAGGTCAGAATACATGTATTTTTTCTATCAATTTCGCTCTTAAAATGATGGGAGATATTCAACAGTATTTTATTGATCATAATATTCGTAATTTTTATTCTGTGAGTATTTCTGGTTATCATATTGCCGAAGCAGGAGCAAATCCAATCACTCAATTGGCTTTTACTTTAGCTAATGGTTTTACTTATGTTGAATATTATCTTTCAAGAGGAATGAAGATTGATGATTTCGCTCCTAATTTAAGTTTCTTTTTTTCAAACGGATTAGATCCCGAGTACACGGTGATTGGTCGAGTTGCTCGTCGTATTTGGTCTATTGTGATGCGTGATTTATATGAGGGCAACGAGCGTAGCCAAAAGTTAAAGTATCATATTCAAACCAGTGGACGTTCTCTTCATGCTCAAGAGGTTGATTTTAATGATATTCGAACAACCTTACAGGCCGTTATTGCTATTTTGGATAATTGTAATTCATTACACACCAATGCCTATAATGAAGCAATTACGACACCAACCGAAGATTCTGTTCGTCGTGCAAAAGCAATACAACTGATTGTGAATAAGGAATTTGGTCTTGCTAAGAGTGAAAATCTTTGGCAGGGAAGCTACTTCATAGAATACTTGACCGAATTAGTCGAAGAGGCTGTTTTATCTGAATTTTCGAAATTGAATCAAAGAGGCGGAGTATTGGGAGCAATGGAAACCCAATATCAACGTTCTCGTATCCAAGAAGAGTCTTTGTACTATGAAACTTTGAAACATAATGGAGAATTTCCAATCATCGGAGTCAATACTTTTTTAAAAGAAGGTCAGCAGCAAGAATTAATTGACGCTTCAAATTTAGCTCGTGCAACACTTGAAGAAAAGCAACATCAGTTAAAAAATGTTTTGGATTTTAAAGAAAAAAATCAATCTCAATCTAAAATTCATTTGGAAAAGCTAAAACAGGCTGTTTTAAATGGAGAGAATATTTTTTCTGCTTTAATGAGTTCAGCTCGTTACTGTTCTCTTTACCAAATGACTGAGGGGTTGTATGAGGTAGGGGGGCAATATCGCCGCAACATCTAGTGGCAGCCGCAAAACAGCCAACTTTTTCCGCCCAAGGCGGAAGAGTGATTCGTTGGCTTCGCT
>CAYMLA010000203.1:0-5355 GCA_964390785.1 uncultured Bdellovibrionales bacterium
CAATTGGAACACTGGTTGGAACGACTGTTGGGTTAGGCGTTGCAATTGGAACACTAGTTGGAACGACTGTTGGGGTAGGCGTTACAGTCGGAACACTGATCGTCGATGCATTGTCATTATTGCTATTCATATTATCATTTATCTGATTGTCGATGTTTGTTTGTGAATTATTTAAATCAGCAATATTTTGTTCTTTTGTTAAATCATCTAAAGATTCAAACTTAAATTCATTAATGCGCACAAGGTAATAGCTCATATAATCAGAATTATCGATAGATATCTGCAAAGGTGTTTGTTTAAAATTTCTAAGCACAACAAGAAGACTTGAATTAAAATCTTGTGCTATTGAAGTTTCTTGAACATCTCCAGAGAACATTGAACCCCAATAATCCCCTCTGAAATCTTGAAACATCTTTTTATCTTTCAACTCAAAACTATAATTTGTAAATCTTAAATTCTTTGGCGCAATTTTTTTAAACTCTTGTTTATTTTCATCTTTAAAAAAAATAATGTAATCACCCGTTTTATCGACTTCCAGAATAGCTTTATCTGAAACATTATCATATTCAAATTCATAAAACTCAAAAGAACCACTGTCTTTACTAAAATCTTCCATAACTTTTTCAAGCGATATTGATTGAGGCTCAACTCCATACAAACCCGTTCCATCTTCATCAACTGTTATTGAATTAAATAAAAAAGGTTCATCGCTTCCATATTGAGCGGCGAAAAAACCTTGACCACAATTTTGATAGGCCAACAAAATCAATGCAGCAAAAAATATAAAAGAAACAATAAGAAAATTTTTCTTTGAAATATTCATCTTCCCCCCAATCAAAAGTATCTTAGTGACTGCGACTAATAACGCCTTTTGTAGATTAGCCATCCAGCAAATTATACAGTTTTGCAGCAGCCACTACTTACTAAGTATTATTCTACCATTAGTCTTCTAAATAAACTTAAATTTTTCTTTTTAGATCTCAATTTAAGACAATTTTTGATTGTCAAAGGACTTCATGCTGTCGAAAAACAACCACTACCTAAACCTGTCTCAAATTGAATTATGAGAATTTTATAGAAACAAAGAGAAACTCTGCTATCACTTTTCAAGTGAAGCCAATTAAATAAAAAATTTTTTGGTTTATTTTAATCTTAAGAGATAAGGAAGTTCCGCCCAATTAAAGTTCTTTAAATTGGGCGGAATACTGAAAACAAAAAGACTCTAATTCACATCTTTAAAATCAGCATCAATCACATCATCTTTATTTGATGGTTGCTCTTGATTTGAAGAAGAAGCCCCTTCAGAAGACTGCTGCTGATTCTGTTGAGCGCCACTTGCGTTTTGATACAATTCAGTTGAAATTTTATGAGCGATATTAGTTAAACGCTCATGCAAGCTTTTTAACTCATCTGTATCTACATTTCCTTGAACGGCTTTTTTACTTTCTGAAATCACTTCTTCTGCTGTTTTAACATCATTTTCTGCAATTTTGCCTGAATTTTCTTTTAAAACTTTTTCGGTTGAATAAACTAAGCTATCCAAATTATTTCGAGCGCTGATTTGCTCTTTCTTCTTTTTATCTTCATCAGCATGAGCTTCTGCATCTCGAACCATGTTATTAATTTCACTTTCAGACAATCCAGACTGAGCTGTAATCTTAATGGCTTGTTCTTTATTTGTATTTAAATCTTTTGCTGAAACATGAATAATTCCATCCGCATCAATATCAAAAGTAACTTCAACTTGAGGAACTCCTCTGGGTGCCGGCGGAATACCCACTAACTCAAACCGACCCAATGTTTTATTGCCTACTGCCATTTCGCGCTCACCCTGTAAGACATGAATATCAACAGCCGGTTGATTGTCTTGAGCCGTAGAAAACACCTGCGATTTTTTTGTTGGAATTGTTGTGTTTCGTTCAATTAATTTTGTCATCACTCCACCAAGAGTTTCAATTCCAAGAGATAACGGAGTCACATCAAGAAGAAGAACATCTTTGACATCTCCAGCTAAAACTCCACCCTGTACAGCAGCACCAAGAGCAACCACTTCATCTGGATTAACAGAACGATTGGGTTCTTTTCCAAAAAACTCTTTTACTGCCGATTGAATAGCGGGAATTCGAGTTGAACCACCCACCAAAATAACTTCATCAATTTCACTTGTTTTAAGTCCTGCATCTTTTAAAGCTTTGCGACAAGGCTCTAATGACCGCTGAACAAGATCTTTCGTCATTTGCTCAAAGCGAGATCGCGATAAACGAACATTCAAATGCTTTGGCCCCGAAGCATCAGCCGTAATAAAAGGAAGATTAATGTCCGTTTCTTGTGTTGAACTTAATTCAATCTTTGCTTTTTCTGCCGCTTCTTTTAATCTTTGTAAAGCCATCTTATCATTACGAAGATCAATGCCTTGATCTTTTTTAAACTCATCAATCAACCACTCAAGAAGAAGCAAATCAAAATTATCTCCACCCAATTGAGTGTCCCCATTGGTGGCTTTAACTTCAACAACATTATCTCCTACTTCCAAAATGGAAATATCAAAAGTTCCACCACCAAAATCAAAAATAGCTACTTTTTCATCTTTTTTCTTGTCTAAACCATAAGCTAATGCTGCTGCCGTTGGCTCGTTGATGATTCGTTTAACTTCTAAGCCTGCAATCCGCCCTGCATCTTTTGTGGCTTGCCTTTGAGAATCATTAAAATAAGCTGGCACTGTAATCACAGCCTCAGTAACAGGTTGCCCTAAATAATCCTCTGCAACTTTTTTTAATTTGGCTAACACACTTGAAGAAATTTCCTCTGGAGAAACTTTTCGCCCTTGCACTTCAAAAGCACAATCATTTCCCTTTTCAACCAATTTATAAGGAACCAAACGAGTTTCATCTTTAACTTCGTTAAACCGCCGTCCAATAAAACGCTTTGAAGAAAACACCGTATTTTCAGGATTAGTTACCGCTTGTCTTTTGGCAATTTGGCCCACTAATTTTTCACCATCTTTAGTAAATGCTACAACTGAAGGAGTTGTTCTGCTTCCCTCTTCATTCACAATCACTTTAGGATCTCCACCCTCCATCACTGCTACACATGAATTTGTCGTTCCTAAATCGATACCAATAATTTTTCCCATATTTCTACTCCTTTAATAAATGCCAATTGCAAAATGACTAATTAGACTATTTTGCAACAGCCACTAATTAGTAACTGTTGTAAACAACCAACTTTTTCGTTGGCTTCGCTCAAATCTGCAAATTCTTTTAAAATTAATCTGAGCATTGAAAAAAATTCGTCAAGATCTTAATTTAAAATGAAAAATTAAAAAATCCACCACTTGAAGAGGATTCAACTTTTTCTCCTTTAATTTCAGCCAATTGAAGAAGAAGCTCCTCTTCTTTTTTTGAAATCTTTCTTGGAAAAACCACTTCAATATGACAACGCAAATCTCCTCGTCTACCACTTCTTAATGAAGGAACCCCCTCACCTTTGATTGAAAGCACGTCATTGGGTTGAGTTCCTCGAGGGATATTTAATGTTGAACGACCTAAAACTGTAGAAACTTCAATTTTTGCACCTAGCAAAGCCTGCAAATAAGAGATCTTAATTTGTGAATGAAGATCAAGTCCCTCACGTGTAAATTCAGAAGGCATTCGCACTCGCGTTTCAACATACAGATCACCAGCTGCCCCTCCCTTATATCCACCTTCGCCTTCTCCACTCACTCGAAGCCTTGTGCCATTATCAACGCCAGGGGGAATTGTTACACGAATTTTTCTCTTTGCCTCTTGTCGCCCTTGACCTCGACAAGAAGTACAAGGATTTTTAATCACTTGCCCTTGTCCATGACAGGTGGGGCAGGTTGTTGCTAATGAAAAAAAACCTTGTTGACGAACCACTTGTCCACTTCCACGACAGGTCTGACAAACCTCAGGAGAAGATCCTTTGGCCGCCCCAGATCCATCACACGCTTTACATGTTTGCTCTGCATCAAAACTGACTTCTTTTTCAACTCCAGAAATCACGTCCTTAAGGCTGATTTCTAAAATGTATCTCAGATCAGCTCCTCGACGAGAACGATGGGATGATCGACTAGAACGTGAACCCATGCCACCCATTCCAGATCCAAAAAAATCACCAAAAATATCAGAAAAACTCGAAAAAATATCATTTACATCACTGAAGCCTTGATTTTGAAAACCACCCAATCCCTGATGACCAAAACGATCAAAACGACTTCTTTTTTCATCATTGCTTAAAATTTCATAAGCCTGTGCTGCTTCTTTAAACTTTTCTTCCGCTTTTTTATCGCCTGGGTTTTTATCGGGATGAAATTTCATTGCTAAATTTCGATAAGCCTTCTTTATTGCTGTCTTATCTGCATCACGAGTCACACCCAAAATTTCATAAGGATCACCAATTGTCATAGTACAAACTCCACTTTTTTTATTTCGCAGCAGCCAAAAGTAATTGGCTGTTATTCTCAATCAGTTTCTCTGATGAGCTAATTTCTGCTTATTTGAATTCAAGTAGTCAATATGATAATCAATTGAAGACCGTCAACAAAAAACAAAAATTTAATCAAACCATTAATATTATTGAGAAGAATCCATTTCATGAGGCAACTTCAACTCATCCGCTATTTCAATTCGTCGTTGCACTTTGGAAAGAATTTCTTTATCAACCCCATCTGCCTCTAAAACGCGAAGAAGATTTCGCCCCACATCCTGACGCCCTTGCTTGGAATAAATTCGAGATGCCAAACTGTAAAACCACCAAGGCCCCCCATTTTTAGCGGCTTGAATTAAAAGCTCTGCCGCTCTTTCATAATTATGAACTTCGTAAATATAATGATACGCCGCGCGGTAGGCCAAGGGCCAATCGTTTGGGAAATTGGAAACTCCCCTTTCAAACAACACTGTCGCTCCCTGTCGATCATCAATCACCACACTTAACATGAGCACTCCAGCCGCATAGGGCATGCGATAATTTGGAACAAGCTGAGTGATCAAGTCCAACATTTTAAACAACCAACCTATTGTGCAATTGGAATCACCCTTTCGACAATAATCAAGATCCTGTATAGCCCTCAACCACAACAAGTCAGCAACGGCTTGCTGATAACCAAACGTCAAATATTTAATTCCTTGAGGAGGAGGCAAAAGAAAAGAGCTATCTTGTTTTGCCCTCGTTCGCTGATTGATCCGAGTGCAAATTAATCCAGAAAATAAAAATACACACAAAAAAAGCAAGACGAAAGACCGTTTCAATTTGATTCTAAACCTCACGTGATTAGTTAAAACTAGTGGCTGCTGCAAAATAGTCAAATTTGAGCGAAGCCAACGAAAAAGTTGGCTG
>CAYMLA010000204.1:0-5354 GCA_964390785.1 uncultured Bdellovibrionales bacterium
TCATGATCATGATTTGGTTTGTCGTCTTAATCATCGTCAGATTAAGCTTGAAGGTGGTGGAGTCATTGAAGGAGAAGGATGATTAAGGGCGTTTTAAGTCGTTTTTTTGGGGGATGGGTTAACCAAACAGGAGTGCAAACAGCCACTTTTGTTGTGATGTTAGCAACCTATACGATTATTATTTGTTTTTTAAATGCGTTTGTTAATTTAGATAAAATTTTTGTTTATTGGGGAGAGTCAATTGAACTCAGTATATTTTTAGATAAGCAAGCTGAGTCTTATTTAGTTGATGAAGTAGAAACATTTTTAAAGGAAAATAAGAGCATTGATTTTTATAAAAAAATAACGGGAAGGGAAGCCCTTGAGGGATTCAAAAAACAGGTTTCAAGTTATGCTCCAGACTTATTTGAAGACCCTTTATTGGTGGAGATATTACCCGATCGACTTCAAGCTTCAATGGCTTCAAATATTAAAGTTGAAAAAAAAATAGATGTTTTAAAAAATATTGCTGAGCAATTAAAAAAATTTGCAGCGGTTGAAGATGTTAGCTATGGCCAAAATTGGGTTGGCAATTATTCTAATCTTGTGAGGGCTTTAACGGGTGCAAGTTGGACGATTGTGTTTGTCTTGCTTCTTGCTGGGTTTTTTATTGTCGGAAATTCTGTTCGTGTTTCAGTTTCACAAAGACGACAAGAAATTGAAGTTCTAGAGCTTGTTGGTGCAACACATTGGTCAATTCGTTTGCCCTTTATTGGAGAAGGACTTCTAATGGGACTTTTTTCATCTATTTTTGCTTTAGGTCTAGGCTATGGATTTCATATTTGGATAACTGATTTGATTGCGCTCAAACTTTCTTTTTTGGATTTAGCAACGGTGATTGAATTTTTAAATTTAAAACTTCTTATTCTTATTCCCTTGGTTGGCGCTTTAGTTGGAGCAATTGGAGCCTATTTCTGTGTTTCAAATCTTAATGATGGATGGGCAGCCGCACGAGGTGTTCGAGCGTGAAGTTTGTTTATTTTTATTTTTTGTTAATGGGACTTTTTTTTTTCAATCTTGAAAAAACGTGGAGCACCGAAGAGACTCAAGAAAAAGAAGATACTTTCGTTATTGAATTACAAGATGGACTTGAAGAACAAAAAAAACATCTTGAAGATTATGAAATTAAACAGCGTCAGATTTTGTCTTCATTGTATGAAATTAATAGAGAAATAAATAAAAATTCCCGTCAAAAAAACTTGCTTACAGAAAAACAACTTGCAGCAAAGGCTCAAATTAGAAAACTTTTAAAATCGATTTCAGATCTTGATGAGGACGTTAAAAGACGCCGTGATGATCTGTCAAAACGATTAACCGTCATGTATAAATTGGGTATTTCTGGTACAATTCAGCTTATTTTTAGTTCAAAAAGTGGCTCTCAGCTTGATCGAAATTTAAAATATTTGAACAAAATCATTGAACATGATGTTGACTTAATCAAAACATATATCGGAAGCAAAAAAAAATTGCAAGAAGACAAAATCAAGTTAAGCCAAGAATTAAATGATTATAAAACCTTCGAAAATGAACTCGTTTTGGCTGAAAAGAATTTGGATCAAAAACAAAAGGATAAAAAAGAAACATTAAACTCAATTCAAACGATGAGAGAAGAACATCTTGAAAAAATAAAGGAGCTAACGATTCAAGCCAGTGTCCTTTCACAATTAGAAAAAAATGAAAAATTAATTGATCATTTTTTTTCCCCTTCATTGTTTGACCAAAAAGGAAAACTGAGTTCTCCAGTTCAGGGGGATATTATTCAAAAATATGGTTTAATTTCTGATTCTGAAACAGATGCGGTTATGAGACATAAGGGGCTGTTTTATGGAACTAAAAAACCAGAAAAAGTAAAAAGTGTTTTTGCTGGTCAAATTGAGTTTTTAGGAGACGTCCCTGGCTTTGGACAAACCATCGTGATTGCCCATGGGGATCACTATTATTCGGTTTATAGTTATTTATCAAAGTCTCTTGTTGCGCGCGGAGATCCTATAAAAAAAGGGTCAGTCATCGCATTGAGTGGACAAAGAAGTGAGCTTTTTGGTCCTGGGCTGTATTTTGAAATTAGGCATTTTTCTGAGCCTCAGGATCCCTCCGTTTGGATTGCACAATAATGAGTGGCTGCTGAAAAAAAACAGCCAACTTTGCAACAGCCACTGAGGCAAGCTAAAAAATAGCAAGATTAATTTGAAAAAATGAAAAGATGAGTTTTGAATAAATTTCAAATCAACAATGATCAACTTGTCTTGTTTTCTTAAAAATGCAATCCTTTTTTTAATCATTATCAGGAGTTGTAAAGATGAAAATTTTAATCTTATTTTTTACATTGTTTTTTTCTTTTTCTTCATGGGGATTTTTTAAAATTCAAGACGATCAAGCAAACATGAGCTGTGAAGAATATGGCACATTTACTCTTAAGCTAAACGTTGGTGATGATAAATTTGAACTCGTCATGGAGGATGTTGACTTAAATCTTCCGAACGGAGAACGATTCATCTCAGGAGAAATTGCTCTAAGTGTATCAGAAGACGATTCATTTGTTTCAAAGACAAATGACAATAGGCAATTTATATTAATTATTAATGAGTATCTTCCTGACAAATTATTGCTTGTTATTCAAGATAAAAATGAAGCTGGAAATATTGTTTTTGAAACCCCCCTTGATTGCGTGAAAATTGAAGTTGAAAAAGACAAAGAAACACCAAGCATAACTCACTAATTTTTAGTTATTACTAAATGATCATTTTTTCTGGCTTTGGTCAAAGTCTTACAATCCGACGATCTGCTTGATGTGTAACCAAAATCAATAAACTACGGAGCTAGAGGCCCGACATCTGATTTGGTTAGTTTAACCGCAGGCGTATAAGAAATCGAATCCTTATTAAAAGTCGTTCCAATATGATAGCCTGAATTAAATTTATGAGCAAGACCACCACTGCTTCTGACGTTATCCCATAAATTGGTATTTCGAGCAGGCTTAGGAGGGGGTGATTTTTGTCTGTAGTTTCCAATTTGTAAATACCCTGAATCGAGCTTATTGCCAACAACTCGGCACTCATCACAAGCAGGGTATCCGCTGTCATTCGTGCCAGCCCAGTAGAAGTCACCAGGAGTTATATTCGCATTGATTTTGCCAATAAGCCTATTGCCAATCAATTCACTCTTTCTCGAAAAGAGAAGTATAAAATCCGTTTTTTTCACATTCTCAAACCAATTTTCAATCATTCGAAACTGCTCACCTTGGCGTGGCGAGTTAATGTAACAAGCACTTCCCATATTGATAACTGTATTTCTATAAAAGACAATTCCTGAAGTTTTAGCGCCAATGAGTTCGGCGTCGCTCGGAAGATTGATGTTATCAAAAAGATTATACTCAATCGTAAATTCAGGAAAAACACCTGCAGCATTCCCGCCTGATGATGTTAATCCAACTGGTTCCATTCCATTCACTCCAACACTTGGTGTGATATCATGAACCCAATTTCGATCAAATAAGATATACTTACATGATCCATTTCCAACATTAGTATGTCGTAGTCGCAATAGACCTTTACTACTAGTGGTACTCAAATATTCAGACCAATCATTGTGATCAACTCGAATGTATTTTCCTTCAAAAACATGAATGCTTGTCCCTCCAATTTGTCTAAAACGATTTCGTGTAATACGATTGAAAGTAGCGCCTTGATTAATTGAAATTCTTGGGTTATTAAAATGCATTTTTGATAAGACAAACCAACTTCCCTTTAATGTCCAACTTGCAGAGTTAATGGTAACAGATCCATACCCATTTTGTGGTCGCACAACAATTGGCTTTCCTTCAGACCCTCTTGGATTAAATGTTCTATTTCCTCCATTATAAACTCCTGGAGCAACTAAAATATTACGATTTGCAGGAGCTGTATTGATTGCATTTTCTAAAGCATCCATTGATGATACCACAATAGTATCAGATTTATTCTCACTATAAACTTGATATATTTTTTTTGAAGGGACAGGAGTTTCCTTAGGAGTATTCACTGGGGTTTCCATTGGAATTTCCTTTGTTGTTTCTTCGGGTACAACAATGGGCGTCGATTCTTTTTTTTCTTGAATCGAAGTTAAAGCATCATAAACAACAACTCCATTGTATTGACACTGAGATGGTTTTTTTGAATTGAGTGTCATTTTTTCGCAAATATCTATACATTGTTCTTTTGTTTGAATGTCTTTCCAATGAACTATTTCATAGTCATCGCTTAAGTTATGCCTAAAATAACATGCGTTTATGTCTTGAAGCTCATTTTTTTGTTTATTTTCAGAATTTGTTGTGGTTGCATCTTGTTCATTTAATTCGGTGTCTTCTTCAAAAGAATCGGAAGACTGAGTTGAAGATTCATTGTCTAAACTTGAAACAGGAATTAAATATAAATTATTAAAATTATTTAAACCATTGACCGAAATGGTTTGCTTTCCAGCTTCATTGAAACGAAAAAGCAAAATTAAGTCAGATGACTTTAAATTCAAGTTAACATGATCACTTTCAAGAAAAAAGGTTCCCCAGCAGCCGTTATTGTCCTTTATTAGAGCATCAAAAATAAACTTATTTTGAGTTATCAATTGATCGTTAATAGAAATTTCAATAAGTTGTTTTTCACAGAACTCATTTTCTAAATAGACTAACGAAATAAATTTTTCTGTAGGTTGAATTTTCAATAAATTAAATTCAAATTTTTCAGAAAAAGTTTTTATTCCATTAAAAAAGAAAACCTTTTCATTTTTTACTTTTTCAAAAAGATTGATTAACGAATCATCAGTATAAGAGTCTTCGAGAGCATATTTTTCTGAGACAGATGAGAGATTCGATTGATAATCATTTTCTAAAGAATCAAAATCTGTTGAAAAACCAGAACCACAGTTAAAATAAGTAAGCATTAATCCGAAAATAATAATTGCCAATATAATAGAGTGGAACCATTTTGAAATACTCATCTCTTCCCCCCTGTCTTTAAAAAGTTGTTTTAATCTATAATACAATTAATTTCTTTAAAAAGAAAGAAATTCAAGATCTCGTCTCAAATCAATACATTTATTTTAAACATTTAATCATTAAAAAATAAAACCTTCTTTATCCTCAACACAAATTCGGCTTGGATTCGTTAGTGGCCGATAGTTTTTATTTAACTATATTAAATTTTACAAACGTCCAAGAATATAAAATTGTGACTTTTTTGGCCAATTGAGCGTATCTCCTCCAATAGGCTTGAGGGTCAATTTCTTTATCAACATAGAGCGGACTTCGTCCGCAGCCTACAGATTTCAGTCTTCAGTTCTCAGCT
>CAYMLA010000205.1:0-5339 GCA_964390785.1 uncultured Bdellovibrionales bacterium
TGGAGAAACCACTGTCGAGGTTTATTTTTTACTCCACAGGCGGCTTGACTATTAAATTGGAGATAGATAGGAATTTATTGAGCAAAAGTGAGTTGTCTGTTTTGTGGATGGGAGAGTTTTGGAAGATGATCTAATGGATTAAGGGGGGTTTTGTTTTTTCTGATTTCAAAATGAAGATGGGGACCGGTTGCTCGTCCAGTTTGTCCAATTTTTCCTATGATTTGTCCAGTTTGAATCGTTTGTCCTTCAAAAACTTGGATTTGATTAAGGTGGGCATAGAAAGTTGCCCAGCCTGTTTTTGTTTCGAGAATAATGAGTTTTCCAAAGCCACGAAAATCAGTTCCTGTATAAAGAACGTATCCAGAATGAGAGGCCTTGACAGGGGTGTTTTTTGGGGCAGCCATATCTAGGCCAAAGTGACGGTTTGGATTAAACAATTGAGTGATAACAAATTGTTCCACAGGCCATTCAAAGAGGGGTTTAGTGTTTGTTTCGGTTCGTGTTTGTGATTGGGTTCTATTAAAATTCAATGGCTGAGGTCCTTGAAATGTGGAGCAGCCCACTTGGGTGAAAAATAAGACAATGAAATAGAAATAGTTAAAATATGTCAGTGACATGAATTAAATTTTAACATGGGTCAATGATTATTTTTAGTCTAGAAATCATTTTTTAATTGGGTTTCAATCTCATGTTGTTCATCCATAAGTCTAAGCCAATGAGTTTCGATTTGATCAATTTCATTTTGGCAATTTGAGAGTTGAAGAGCAATTTTTTGAGCGTCATTTCCTGAAGAGAGAGGGAGTTCGTTGTTTAATTTTTCTAATTGCTCTTGAAGTTGTTCAAGTTGGGTTTCATAAGTGGATAGTTTTTTTTGATTGATTCGTTGTTGTTTTTCTAAGGCTTTTTTTTGTGTTTTAAAATTAAAATTATCTTTGTTAGATAAAGATTGTTTTTCTATTGATTGAGTTTCTTTATTGGAAATGGATTCTTCTTTAGAAGCTAAATCAAATGTGCCTTTTTCAAGACTCCAAACATATTCATCATAAGTTCCTGGAAAAAATCGAAGAGTTCCATGATTGATTTCAATGATTTTAGTGGCCACTCGAGCAATGAAACTTCGATCATGACTAACAAGAATAAATGATCCAGTGTATTTTTTTAAGGCTTCAGTTAGAGCTTCAACAGTATGAAAATCAAGATGATTGGTTGGTTCGTCAAGAAGAAGACACTGAACTCGTTTGGCTAAAATTTGTCCAAGAGCAACGCGTGATCGTTCTCCTCCGGATAAAACAGAAATTTTTTTATGAATGTCATCTCCTGAAAACATCAGAGCCCCAGCAAGATCTTTTAGATCTTGAGTTGTTACACAAGGGTGAGATTGTTCTGCGAGAGATTGCAAAACACTGTGATTGGGTTTTAATGACTCGCTGTTGTGTTGAGCAAAATAGCCAATTGAAACTTCAGGATGAATTTCGTTTTGACCAGAAAGAGGGAGAAGTTGACCAGAGAGTCCTTTTAAAAAAGTTGATTTTCCAGCACCATTGAGTCCAACGACAGCAATATGATCTTTGCGATGAAATTCAAAGTCGACGTTTTTTAAAACTTTAAGCTCTCCATATCCCCATGTGCTTAGAGTGGATTTTATTAAAACTCTTGGGGAATGGGTAGGAGTAGGAATAGAGATTTTAGTGTTGATCGGTAAAGAGGTAAGAGTGATTTTTTCTAATTTATCAAGTTGCTTAAGACGAGATTGAACTTGTTTTGCTTTGGTGGCCTTTGCTCTAAACTTATTGGCAAAATCGATGATTTGTTTTCGTTTAATTTCTTGTGTGAGAAGTTGTTTTTCTGATTGTAGTCGAAGGCTTTCTTTTTGTTCAAAGTAATCATCAATATGACCGTTGTATTTTGTAATGGTTCCATTTTCGATTTCAATGATATGATTGGTTGTTCGTTTGAGAAACTCACGATCATGGGAGATGAGTAAAAAGGATTCTTTAAAATTTTGTAAAAAACGCTCTAAAGTTAAAATGGTTTCAAGATCAAGATAATTGGTAGGTTCATCAAGCATAAGAAGATTAGGGTTTTTCCCTAAAAGAACCAATAATTTTGCCCTCATTTTATAGCCACCAGAGAGTTCTTGAAGCGGGCGTGAAAAAAATGTTTCCTTAAGACCCAATTGTGTTCCAAGTTTTTGAAGTTCCCAAAGGGGAGTTTCGCATTGAGAAGTTAAAAATTGTTCAAGGGTTTGTTCAGAATGCCAATTGTCTTCTTGAGGTAAATAACCCAAACGAACTTGATTTGAGTAGATGACTTCTCCAGCATCAAGATTTTCATTTTGATTGATGATTTTAAATAAAGTCGTTTTTCCGGCTCCATTAGGTCCAATGACTCCGATATGCTCTCCACGATTAATGGCCACATTGGCTTGTCGAAAAAGAATTTTTGAGCCATAAGACTTTTCAATGTTAAGAAGTTGTAACAGATTATCACTCATGGGCACTCATTCAGACTAGACCTTACACACCGTCTTAGACTAACCCATGAAAGGACTTTTAGCGAGAAGTATGTTGTGCGACATAAAATAACTAGACCTAGTGGTTTAATTTTAAGCATAACACTACATGTAGTTAGTTCATGCTTGACGCTCTCTTTTGGGCTAGTTTATTTTAAAGTCAGATGATGATAATTAAAAAACAAGAATTGTTTTTGAGGGAAAATTTTTTTGTTGAAAACAAGGATGAATTCAAATCAATGGCTATAATCCTAAGGATGTGGAGGGGACAATGCAATCAGAAATAACAACTAATGCGGATCATCGAATGGAAAAAAATAAAAATTCAAAACAAAATCTTAACGATCCAAATTTTTCAAATAAAAAGCAATCAAATAAAGGACGAGGGCTTTCATTTTCAAATTATTTTGTTCCTCTTGGAGTAAATTCTTATGAACAAGTGAAATGGGTGAAAAGATCAAGTCAAATTCTTGGGATGGATGGACAGGTTGTTTTTGAAGCCAAAGAGGTGAAGGTTCCAGAATTTTGGAGTCAGCTAGCAACCGATATTGCTGTGAGCAAGTATTTTCGTAAAGCGGGAGTTCCTAAAACAGGGATTGAAACTTCTGTTGAACAATTGGTTTATCGAGTGGCTCATTCGATTCGAGAAGCAGGTGAAGATTTTGGGGGTTATTTTAAAACGGATGAAGATGCTGAGAATTTTGAAAATGAATTGACCCATATTTTGCTTCATCAAAAGGGAGCTTTTAATAGTCCCGTTTGGTTTAATTGTGGTTTATATCAGCGTTATGGAATAGAGGGGTCTTCAGGGAATTGGAGATGGAGTGCAAAAACTGAAGGGGTTGAAAAAACACAAAATGCCTATGAAAATCCTCAATGCTCAGCCTGTTTTATTCAAAGTATCGAAGATGATCTAATGGATATCTTTGAATTGAGTAAAAAAGAAGCAAGAATTTTTAAATATGGTTCTGGGACGGGAACGAATTTTTCTAAAATCAGAGGAAATAATGAAAAACTTGCTGGTGGTGGTTACAGCTCAGGATTAATGAGTTTTTTGGAGGTTTTGGATCGGGGAGCAGGGGCAACAAAGTCAGGAGGCACCACTCGGCGTGCTGCTAAAATGGTTTGTTTAGACATGGATCATCCTGAAATTGAGGATTTTATTAATTGGAAAGTCCGTGAAGAAAAGAAAGTTCAGGCTTTAATTGATGCGGGCTTTTCATCTGATTTTAATGGAGAAGCTTATAAAACGGTTTCTGGGCAAAACTCAAATAATTCAGTGAGAATTTCTGATGAGTTTATGAAACAAGTGGAACAAGATGGACAATGGCAAACAAGAGCGCGCACAGATGGTCAAGTTTGGAAAACTTATCGTGCTCGTGATCTTTGGGAGCAAATTGCCTATGCGGCTTGGAAATGCGCAGACCCTGGAATGCAGTTTGATACAACCATTCAAAATTGGCACACATGTTCTAAGAGTGGAAAAATCAATGCCAGTAATCCTTGTTCAGAGTATATGTTTTTGGATGATTCTGCTTGTAATTTAGCTTCAATTAATTTGGTTAAATTTTTACGTCAGGATGGGAGCTTTGACACTCAAGGCTATCGTCATGCTTGTCGTGTTTTGCTGGTTGCTCAAGAGATTTTAGTGGATTTTTCCAGTTATCCGACACAAAAAATCGCTGAAAATAGCCATCATTATCGTCCACTTGGTTTGGGGTATGCCAATCTTGGAACGATGTTAATGATTAAAGGCTTGCCTTATGATTCTGAAGCTGCTCGTGCTTATGCTGGTGTATTAACGGCTTTAATGCATGGAGAAGCAAACTTAACAAGTGCTGAGATGGCTCAATCAAAAGGATCGTTTCCTGGATATGAAGTGAATAAAGAATCGATGTTGAAAGTGATGGGACAACATCGTGATCAATTGTCTAAAATCAACGATGATTGGCTTGAACCAGGATTAATGCATGAGGCCTTTAATCTTTGGGATCAAGTCCTTGATCAAGGTCAGCAATATGGTTTTAGAAATGCTCAAACGACTGTACTGGCTCCCACGGGAACCATTGGACTTTTGATGGATTGTGATACAACAGGAATTGAACCTGATTTTGCTTTGGTTAAATTTAAAAAATTAGCTGGAGGAGGATACTTTAAAATTGTAAATCAATCGGTGCCAAGAGCTTTATCGACGTTGGGATATCAAGATCATGAAGTCAAGGAGATGATAGAGTACGCTATTGGAACAAATCATTTAAAAAATTCCCCTTTTGTTAATGCTGAGACATTAAAAGCAAAAGGTTTGAATGAAGATGATATTGCTAAAATTGAAGCGGTTTTGCCAACTGTTTTTGATTTAAAAAATGCAGTTGCTCCTTGGGTTTTGGGAGAAGACACTTTAAAAAGAATTAAAGTTAACCCTGAGCAAATCAATGCAAGCCTTCTTAATTATATGGGTTTTTCAGAGGAGCAAATCGCAAAAGCCACAAAAATCATTTGTGGAAGAATGACCTTAGAAGGAGCCCCTCATCTTAAATCGGATCATTTGTCTGTCTTTGATTGTGCAAACAAATGTGGCGCGGATGGGCAACGATTTATTGCTCCTCATGCTCATATAAATATGATGGCAGCCGCGCAACCTTTTTTAAGTGGAGCTATTTCTAAGACGGTTAATCTCCCCCACGAAGCGACGGTTGATGACATTAAAGATATTTATTTTCAATCATGGAAATTGGGTCTGAAAGCGGTTGCTGTCTATCGAGATGGCTCAAAATTGAGTCAACCGTTAAGCGGAAAAAAAGATAAAGATAAAAAATTAAATTCAAGC
>CAYMLA010000206.1:0-5335 GCA_964390785.1 uncultured Bdellovibrionales bacterium
TGCGTAATGATAAATTTGCTTAAAAAAACGAGATCTGGGAGTCTTATAGTATAGATATGCTTGGATTAGCATGGTGGGGTCCTCCACACGAATTGAAAATGCAATATTAACAGACAGTGAAGTAGATTGGATTGATTCAATTTTAAGCAAGGACGGTAAAAAAACCTCCTTTGATGCCCACAAGAATCAGATTGAAGATAAGTTATCAAAAGACAAAGAGAGAAGTATTGAAGAAGTTGCGGGATGTAGGACTCTTTTGCTTCTAATATATGAACAAGCAAAGGAATATTTGCCTGCTTCAGAGTTTATATTGAGATCTCTTCATGGAGCACTTTTGCAACATTACTCAAAAGCAGGAGTAAGCAAAGGTGTTTATAAGGATAAACCTAATTCTGTTGTAGAAGAAAATCACGACACAGGAGGAAAAAAGAGCATATTTAAAACTGCTGATCCTGGAATTACCACTCAAATGGCGATGAAAGAACTTGTTGATTGGTATAATGTGGCCATAAAAGATGAACCGTGGCCAGTTGCTGTAGCTTCAGAGTTTGTTTATAGATTTCTTTCAATACATCCTTTTCAAGACGGAAATGGGCGTTTAGGAAGGGCATTGTTTTTAATGTCGCTGCTCCATTGTTCAAATGAAAAGTTGGCAAAGGTTGTATATTATCTTGCGGTTGATCGTCATATTGAGCGACACAAAGAAGAGTATTATATTGTTCTTAATCAGTGTTCAGATGGAAAATATAGGGCAGATCCTAAGGAATATAAAATTGAGTTTTTCTTGAAATATATGATTAAGGTTCTTATTGGGGCGATGGATGATATTGATTTCTATGCTGCTAGGGCAAAGGCATATAAAAAACTGCCAGAGTCAGCAATTGCAGTTTTAAACTGTTTCAGAGAAAAAGCAGAAACCAAAATAAAGACAAAAGTAATAGTCGAAATTACAGGCCTACCGAAAAGAACAGTTACATCTTCGTTAAAAATTCTAACAGATAGAAAGTTTATTGCTAGATATGGCCAAGGGGCTGCCACTTATTATCAACTAATATTTTAGATATCCTGTATCGTGTGTATCTCGAATTTGTGTATCCCACTGGTTTGCTTTGTGATGTTTCACCCAAATGCTCATGAGAATTTTGTTGACCATACTCCGAAAATAGACGATAATTTCGGAGTATGGTCGATCGAGAATTAAAACTTAATTATTCTGAACACTTATTTCTTTTTGGTGCGCGAGGCACTGGAAAAACAACACTCTTAAAGCAACGATTTAGTCGTGATCAGTGTTTATGGATTGATTTGTTAACTGATGAAGATGAGACTCGATTTGCAAGAAAACCAGACCAACTCACCCAAGTTCTTAATGAAACTCATTATGTTAAAGTTATTATTGATGAGATCCAAAAAGCTCCTAAACTGCTCGACATTATTCATCTTGAAATTGAAAAGAAGCGCAAAACACAGTTTATTATGACAGGTTCAAGTGCTAGAAAATTAAAACACGGATCAACTAATTTGTTGGGGGGAAGGGCTTTTGCTTACAGTTTGTTTCCTTTCACTCACTATGAACTTGGAAATAATTTTAAATTAACTGAAGTTTTAAAGTTTGGATCTTTGCCTAAAATATTTGAATACAATGAATTAGAATTGAAAAAAAAATATTTACGGGATTATGTTAGAATTTATTTGAAAGAAGAGATTCTTGTTGAACAGCTTATCAGGAAAATAAACCCCTTTAAAGATTTTCTAGAAATTGCCGCTCAAATGAATGGTAAAATAATAAATTATTCTAAAATAGCTTTTGACATAGGAGTTGATGATAAGACCGTTAAAACGTATTACGACATACTTGAAGACACATTGATCGGATACACCCTCCCCTCATTTCATAGGTCTATTAGAAAACAACAACGAGAAGCTTCCAAGTTTTATCTTTTTGATTTAGGAGTAAAAAGAGCATTAGATAGAACCTTAAATGTTGATTTATTAGAACACACTTATGGATTTGGTGAAGCCTTTGAACATTTCGTTGTTATTGAGTGTTTTAGAAAAAATGAATACCAAGAAAAAGATTACAAACTTTCGTATTTTAGAACTAAAAATAATCTTGAGATCGATTTAATCATCGATCGCCCTGGTTTGCCAGATGCGCTTGTTGAAATTAAATCTTATAAAAGTGTTGATGAATCTGATGCAAACAAACTAACCACTTTAGTTAATGATTGGGATAAACCCGCAGAGGCGTTTATTTGGTCTCGAGACCCAAGAGCACGCAAGATTGGAAAAGTCAGTTGTTTGCCTTGGGAACAAGGGCTTGCAGAAATTTAATTAACACACTATACATAATTTGAAGCTCTATTTTCCTGCTTAATTCAATGATCATATGTTCTTCGTTTTGTCTTCATGATTAAATTATAACACAGTAAAATTTCAAACAAACCCAATTGAGTCATTCTGAGACAAAGTCGTTAATTCCTGTTTAAAATAGGACGATAACGAAAGTGATAGTTATAGTGCATTAAGTCCTGAGAGGGCGCAGGCCGTAAACTCACGTTGAATTTACCTTAAGTGCTTGATTTAATTAAATAAAATTGGTGCTGCCGAGACTTACTTTGGAATTCGAGATCCACAAGTTGTATGAGTAATACCGCGACGACATCTTACAATTGATTTAAGAGGAAATTCTGGGGGGATTGTTTAACCAAGCTATTGCATCATGAGGAATGTTTTGATACCCCTATTTAAGATTTTTGACGAGCCGAATATCAATATCCCACATCGGCAGTCTCCGCCCATTGAATAAAATGATTCAGAAGAAAAAGCCCCCGATCTAGGGTTTCCTCGGCGCTTTGCTCTTGTGACAAATAATTTTCACCATACTTTGTTTTTAATCTCTCAACAAGCTCTTCAATTATTTCTTGTTTCTGATCATGGCTCATCCACATAGCTGAAGAGTAATCTTCAATTTCATCCGGCAAAAGAGATTCTGGTTGCTTAAAGCTCATTGGAAGGTTTTTCTCTAATAAATCGGGCATTTTTCTGCTCCAGTCATACAATACAATATCTGAAGAAATACCCACATGCTGATTAGATTTACCGCTTGGCAGATAAAAGTAACCATGAGTCAACATAAGGCTTTCTCTTGAAATGCCATCATAAAAGAACATGGGAATGCCTAGATGAAGAGTTCCCTTACCAAAAGAATGAGGCGTCCCGACAATCAGAGCTCTATTAAAAACCTGCAAAGCCCCACTCACTAACTCAGAAGAACTCGCTGAACCTTCATTAATGATTACAATTACAGGTTTATTTGTGAGATATCCTTTTTTTCGTTCATCTTCGGGAGGATGAACGGTTATTTTTTTCTCTGCTTTTAGATCTGGATTTTTTGACAAAGAAGTTTTTTCCGAATAAGGGATGGGTTCAGTGGATACAGCATAAAAAGCCGGTGCAAGCGGTATCAGTTCATCAATAATTTCTGCAGCTATCTCTGTTCTTCCCCCCGGATTATTTCTTAAGTCTATCAGAAAACCTGATACGGGCTAACAACACTTTTCAGAGTTTTGATTTATTTCACAGTTCATTTCCCTTAACGTATCTCTAAAAGAAGAGCTTAGAAGTTTGTTAAAATCATTTAATTTTATAATCCCAAGACCTCGACCTTCTCTTTTTACCACTAAAGGTGAAGAATTTTCTACATTATTCGAATTGAAATTTTTCCTTTCAATTAGACATGAAAACTGTGTTTTTTGATCAGCAGCCATCACGCCAATTTCAACCATTGAATCTACTTTTCCTTTTAAGCGGCTGATAACAGCAGATAGAGATAAACCAGAAAAATACTCAACTCGTTTTTTTTCTTTTGCCCACAAAATCAAATCTCCCGAGCGCAAACAATGTATTGACGGCCCCCCCCGTATAACTGAAAAGACCCTTACCCCTAAAAAAGACGGCTCAAGTCTCACTCCTATTCCACTAAATTGACCCGAACTATAGCTAGAATAAGTTTCTGCTTCGTCAGAAGACAAAAAACTACTGTGTGGATCTAAAGTAGAGAATAAAGATCTTAACACATTAACAGAATAATCTCTCAACTCAAGTAAGTTTTTCCATGCCATTTTTCTCAAAAAATGAGTAATTACCCAGTTCATTCTCGAAAACTCACTCATTTTATTAAAATTTGGATCTGCAGACAAAATCCAAAAGTTCTTTGCTAAAAGCGCTCTAATTTTTTCTCTGCGACTTTCTACAGAAACTGGGGAGCGCTTAAGAAAAACAGAAAAAGCCTCCGAATCTTCAACTTGTTCACGAATCTGTTTGGCATACGCAATTAAAGATTGAATCTCAATAGCTCCTTTTCTTTGCTGATTAGAGCTTGGTGAATAATCAACCGTGGTCGGAAAAAAAAGAAGGTTTGTGTCAAGATCAGCACTCAACTCAAACATTGAAACTGTTTTTTTCATTTCAATATAATTTACAACAGCTAATCTTTGAATTTCTCGAAACAAATCTAGCCGGTTGGTTTGCTCAAACTTATTTGCTAAATTTATCCAAAACTTATCATCTTGAGCTAAAATAGCTTCAGTGTTTTCTTTTAAAAGAAAAAGACGATCGGGATCAATAATATCAATAAATTTTTCAAAGGCTTTTTTTAAATGATTGGCAAGATTTTCGGGTAAAAAAAGAGAAGAACCCCTGTTCTGATTGAAAAATGAAAGATGAGCCCCATGAATTTCTGGTCTTTTTCTACCCGTCATTAGATCAACAAACGCACTATACAATTCCTCATCGTCAAGAAACTTTATCCTGGTGCTCTTTTTTGAAAAATCTTCTGACGTTACTTTCTCTTCAGCAGCATAAGAGTTTAAAAAAAAACAAAAAATGACTAAAAATACAAACCACTTCATAAAGGCTCACTTTCTTCAAAAGAAATTAACTTTGTTTAGAAGATTATTAGAATTTTAAATAGTTCTGTAGGTATTTTTTAAAAATTAGAAATTAAGTTAATTATGACCTAGTAGATAAGATTTTGTTTTGTAATCAATAATCAATTTTAATTCGAATTGCGAAAAGTTTAACGATTTTAAATTCATTATTTATTCAGCCATGATGCCGATATTTTTGTTGGAAGTTCGTTGTTTTTTTTACGATGAAGCCAAAGAAGGGCAATAACCCTATAGGTCAGAATCGATGTCGCGTCAAAAATTTAATTTAAATTAGGGCGATAGGAGTCTTGACATTTACCGATTTAATCGTATTTAAACATCACTTAATTGTAATAGTTGATTTATAAAGAACGTTTTTGATGTGTCTACTAGACTTTTTTTAT
>CAYMLA010000207.1:0-5334 GCA_964390785.1 uncultured Bdellovibrionales bacterium
GGAAAAAGTTGGCTGTTTTGCAACAGCCACTATGTAGTGGCTGTTGCTATTTGTTGTTTAGAAAAGTGAAAAATATTCAATTAAAATGAATGATTTGCTTTTAGCAGGATTAGAATTTAAATCAATGATTGATTGATGTAAAACATTCAACAAACGACTAGAAATCAGATTAGATCAGTTGATGATATCAAAAATTTAAAAAATTGCAGGCAGAGGGGTGGGGAGCGTGCAAAAATATTTTTTTTATGTTTTAAAATTTAATTTTTTTGAAAAGCTTTATCTTCAGTTTATTTTTTTGGTTTATTCATGTGTTTTATTTTTTAGTTTTTTTAGCGCAACAGCTTACAGTCTTGAGTTTAATTTTAATTTGTCTCATTTATCAGGTAAATCTAAAGCGATTTTAAATGGAGAATTGGTTTCCACAAAGCAAAGTGACTTGTGGAAAACTGTTGTTAGAATTTCAAATTCAAATGGTTCTTGTTCGGGAGTTATTTTAGGTTCAAATTGGGTCTTAACAGCAGCTCATTGTGTCGAGTCGTCAATAGATTGGCTAAAAATACATTTTGTAAATGTTCAAAGTAAAAGTAGTATCACTGTTAAAGGTCGTAAAATTATCAAACTATTGGATCAATTTGAATCAGCTTTAGATTATTTAAAAATAAGTGGTCGTTTGACTTCGAATATTCCATTTGAGACCAGTTTTTTGCATAAAAATATGGGTGAAGTTTTAATGCCAGAAAATGATTTAAAAAAGATACCTGTTGGATTGGGATCAAGGAATATTTTTGAATTGGATTATTCGGTTCCAGATATTGCCGTTATTCAGCTTGATGGTGAAATACCTGTTCCTTTTGAGCCAGTAAATTTGTATTTTTTTAAGGATGAAATTTTTTTGGATGATTTAATGTTGCATTTTAAAAGAAGTGAAATTATTCATGTTGGATTTGGTCCATCAGGACGATGGGATGAACTTCATTTTAGTTATTTTCCAATGTGGACTGTTTTGAATCTTTTAGGTTACGGTGTATTTGAGAAGCATTCAAATCAAACTAAAAATCTCGGGTTGTATGTTTTGTCTAATTCTATTGGGATTAGCCCTTGTTTAGGTGATTCTGGTGGCCCTGTTTTTATTATTGAAAATGGACAATCCTTTTTAATTGGTCTTTATATATTTGAGTTAAAAAATTGTCGTTATTCTGGAGTGACTCCTTTGTCTCTCTATACGGGGTGGTTAAATTCTATAAATCGTTTGATGAGAATTGAAGAGGAAAAAGTTCACTAAATGGATATGAAGTGAGTTCGTTGTTTTGTGTGCAAAGGTGAACCATCGTTTGATCGGTCGAAAATTCTGAAATAAACTGAAGGCAAATTCCACACGGAGCAATTTTTTTAGAATTTGGCGAGAGAACTAAAATTTCTTTGATTTGCTTAAACCCCTCAGAGACAGCTTTTGTGATAGCCACTCTTTCTGCGCAAATGGTTCCTCCAAAAGAAGCATTTTCAACATTACAACCTGAATATATTTTTCCATTTTCCATCAAAACAGCTGCGCCAACACAAAATTTACTGTAAGGACTATAGGAATGCAATTGGGCTTTTTTGGCTTCATTATAGAGTAAATCAAGTGTTTTCTTCACATTAAATCCTTTTATAATAAATCAAAATCAAATCGTTTAAGTAGTCGGATTAAGCTTAAAATAGGTAATCCCATAATAGCAGAGTGGTCGTCAGTTTCAATCTTATCAAATAAAAGAAGACCATGTTTTTCAATTTTGTAACTTCCAGCACAATCAATGGGGTTATCCCATTGAACATAGCGTGAAATTTGTTCAAGATCTAAGGTTCGCATGGTTAAGTGAGTAATATTGGTTTCAAGTTCGATCGTATGACCTTTAACAAGACAAATTGAAGAAATGAGACGATGAGTTTGGCCGTTGAGTTGTTTGAGTTGATTGATAGCCATTGGGTGTGTTCTTGGTTTTCCTAAAATGAGGTTGTTAAGCTCTACAAGCTGATCTGCTCCTAAAAGTAAGGTTTCATTTCCAAATTGATGCAGGCCACTTTCGGCCTTTTTTTTTGCAAGCTCGCGGGTGAGTTCTATGGGGTCATTAATTCTATTTTTATATTCAGTTTCGTCGACGTCTGGTTTAAAACAGGTGAAGTTGATGTTTAAGTTGTGAAGCTGTTGTTTTCTATAGGGAGAAGAACTTGCAAGGACTAAATTCATAATCTAGACTCCACTTTTTTTGCAGGATGAGTTTTGTAAAATTATTACATGGTCAATTGTAGTCTAAAAATCAATTATAAGGCAAATTTTCAAAGTTTCAGGTGACCAAGCTCGTTTTTTCGATTATGATAACCATTTTCAACTTTAGCCTGTGCGTTAACACTTGAGAGATTCAGTGAGGCAGAGTAGTGGTATGTTATCAGTTGGTTTTAGAAAATTTAATTGTGGTGCGGTTGGCTGTTTTGCAGCAGCCACTAATAGGGTTATTTGGGGATAGAATATGCTTCAAATCAGAAAAATCATTGAAGATCAAGCTAAGACTAAACTTCCTGATATTGCTTTAGAAAGGGAGAAAGATTTCGCAAAGAAGCTTGATAAGGTTGGAATGACTCATGTTGAGCTTCCAATTCGAGTTTCTGATGGGATTGGTTTGTCCGTGCTTACTCCCGCAATGGTGAATTGTTTTGTGAGTTTGGATTGCCCTGAGGCAAAGGGCATACATATGTCTCGACTTTATTTGATTCTCAATCATTATTTGGTTGAAAAAGAGTTTTCCTTTCAGTTGCTTGATGAAATTTTAGTGCAATTTATTCAGTCTCATGAAGGTTTAAGTGAAAAAGCTTATATTGATATTTCTTTTGATTTAATGATTAGACGTCCCGCTTTAATGAGCCATAATTGGGGTTGGCGCAAATATCCCATTACAATAAAAGGTGTTTTGGAGAAGGGAAAAAAGACAGAGTTTGAACTTGAAATGGAAATTCTTTATTCAAGCACCTGTCCCTGTTCTGCGGCATTGTCGAGGCAGTTAATTCAAGAGTCCTTTCGGTCTCAATTTCCAAATCAAGTTGTTTTACAAGAGGATGTCTATCAATGGTTAGGATCAAAAGAAGGAATGATTGCTACACCTCACAGCCAGCGAAGTCGAGCAAATGTTAAAGTGAAATTTCAAGAATCATCTCGATTTGCTAAGATAGTTCCATTAATTGATTTATTGGAAAAGACACTACAAACACCAGTTCAAGCGGCTGTAAAAAGAGAGGACGAGCAGGAGTTTGCACGATTAAATGGTCGTCATTTAATGTTTTGTGAAGATGCTGCTCGCTTAATCGGAGCGGCTCTTAATAATGAAAATGAGATTATTGATTATTGGGTCAAGGTTAGTCATGAAGAAAGTCTTCATCCTCATAATGCTGTTAGTATAATAACTAAGGGAGAAACTGAGGGGGGAAGGGATAATGAATTTAAACAATTTTTAGAGTGACTTATAAAATAGCCACCAGTTAACAAGGGTTAAAAATATGGAAAATACACCTTTTAATTTGCCAAGACAAAGTGTTGAAGGACAGGATGTTATTTTTGAACGGCAAAAAATGGATGAAGAAGCCTTTAAAAAAATTATCAGAAAAATGGGACTTAAAATAACTCATCAAAGATTGGCTATACTTTCTGCATTACATGATGGTTATCGTCATGTTACAGCGCAAGAAGTCTACGAGAAGGTGAGTGTAAACCATTCAGATATTGGTTTTGCGACAGTTTATCGGTTTTTAAGAAAGCTTGTTGAAAGTCATTTGGTTTCTGAAGTTCGTATGGGAGGTCTTCCTGCACGATATGAGCTGTCTCCGCAGCAACATCATGATCACATTACTTGTATCCAATGTGGAAAAATTTTTGAATTTGAGTGCGCAGAAATTGAACGTCTTCAAAAAGCGGTTGCATTACGATTTGATTTTAAATTAACGGGTCATGTTTTAGAACTTTATGGAGTTTGTCTCAATTGCCAATCGTCTAAAAGTGAGATGGATCACTAGTAAAATGGTTTAAAATAGTGTTTGTGATCCAATTTTGGCCATAAGACAATTCAAAACAGACATGCCCCCCCCATTGAGTTGATATTAATTTATAGGCATGGTTTTTATCTGTAAGATCTGAAAAAAATGAAGAAAAATTTTTTATACTCACCATGGGATCATTTTCGGCATGGATAAATAAAATTTCTTGCTCTAAGTTTTTAAAAACATTTGTGTCGGACGTTTCCAATTTGAATTGACTTAATTTATCAAGTTTATTTTTTGAATTTTTAAAAAGAGTTTTTTCAAGAATTTGTTGTTGTTCAGAAAAAAAATTATTTTTACTGTATTCAATTTCTGGAAGAAAAAAAGAGATTAAGTTTTCATCTACTGTTTGATGACGAAAACGATCTAAATCAACTTTGATTTGATGACGTTCAAAAAAATATTCTTCAGTAGATAGAATGACTCGTTCTAATACATTTTTTGGATACCAGTGTTGCTTAATATAATCGATAAAAAACCCAATGGCTTGATAACGATCAATTGGAGAACTAAGGTTAACCGCTTTTAAGGGAAAGACTTGAGGAGAAGAAGCAATAAGATTTGAAAGGGCTAAGGCATAAAGATAATCATTTCCTCCTAAACTGATATTGATTGGTTTTAATTGTTCAGGAGAAAATTTAAACTTTTTTTGAATTTCTTTAATTGTCCACAATAAATCCCATCCGGCTTCCCATCCAGACAACAGTACAATTTTATTTTGTCTAATCCAAGTGTGAGATAAGCTGTTATCAAGAAGAATAATTATGGAATTTGGTTTAGAAGAAATGAAGTTTGTTGTGCAAACACGATGGACAGCGGAGATGGAATCATTTGACAAATTTCGCCATAAACCTCCGACTCCAGTTGTACAGAGATAAACGTCGGTGTTTTGGTTAAAGCTTGAAGGAGCATAAATAAAACCTTCACGTGAATGTCCAAGTTCATTAACAATTGAAAAATGTTTAAACCCATTCTTTTTCAAATAAGAATGCATATCAAGAAAAGAATAGGTAAAAGTCGTCCAGAATCCACTATACTTTAAAGGGTTAATACGAGCTTCAAATGAGGAGCTGTGTTTTCCTAAAAAAGGAACAAAGAGATAAATTAAAATAAAAAAACTAAAAAGTAATAAAACAAGAAGAGAAATAATTTTTTTTTTAAGTCGACTCATAACTATAATTGTTGAAGAACCTTAATGAGGTAATCTTTTCCTTTAACGCTCAGAGTTTTAAAAAATAATCCATATCTAAAAAATTGTTTATCATGAAT
>CAYMLA010000208.1:0-5320 GCA_964390785.1 uncultured Bdellovibrionales bacterium
CCATCGATAACGCTTTTATAGAAAATCAAACCCCAAACACTTCTCCAACAGCAACAGTATTCCCAACCGCTGCCCCAACAACAACTCCCCAACCAACCATTGCTCCGACAGCAACCACCCAACCTACAATCATTCCAACCATCGCACCGACAGCAACGCCAAAACCTACAGTCATTCCAACCGTCGCACCAACAGCAACTACCCAACCAACCGTCGCCCCAACAGTCACTCCTCAACCAACTGTTGTTCTAACTCCAACACCCAAACCAACACCGCCAAAAAATGGTAATGTTACAATCAAGGTTGTTCGATTTGATGACATAAAACCCACTAAAGCAGCTCTTGACCGAGCATACGAATCAATTGGTTTTGATGATCAAGAACGCGTGTATGCTACGTTATGTAACGAAGTGCCAGCAACGGCAGACTGCTGGATTTTTAGATGGAATCCCAAAACAGGAAAAAGAGAATATCTTGGCTCATTATCCGAAGCGGCCAAGCGTGTGGGTAATTTGGGACCAAACAAATATTGGCCTAAAAAAGAAAATATCATTAAAGGACACACTCATAATGTTTATTATCAAGGAAAAATTTGGATGGGCACCATGGGTGTACATGGCTATGACAACCCAAAAGATCACCGTGGAACACATATTTTTGCCTACGATATTGCCAGTGGTGAATTAGTTGATCATTCGCAATGGCAACCAAAAGGAGTCTTTCGTGAATACACTGGAATGTATGCATTAGATGTGTATCCAAACAAAAACCTTATTGTGTCTATTGTTCCAGTTGATTGCGAAATAATCACCTATAATCCTAGCACACGCGAAACACAACACATTCCCGGAAAACCGAAGGAAAATAACCCACAGATTTCAGGAAGAGACATGACCATTGTCAACGGAAAGGTGATCTATCAATGTGGTTCAGCAAGTACACCCATCGGTATTTATGATTTAAATACTGGCGCACATCGTACTGTTCAATTCCCCGGTGGTGCAGTATTAACTAATGCTTATGTGCCAACAAAAGATGGAAGTACTGTATATATTGCCGATTATAAAGAAATCTATGCGCTTGACATGAAAACCGAAACATTCAAAAAAGTAACTAATTTGTGGCCGGATGGCAGGAGTGAAAAAACCTCACCAGTTCAACTTTCCTTGGATGAGAAAAAACTATTCTATGTTACTGGAAGAACGAATCTTGATTTATATGAATACAATCTTCAAACAAAGACTCGAACTAAATTAAAGAATCTAACTCAGCAAATTCCTGGCAACGTCTGGATTACTGGGAGTAAAATGACTGCATCAGATGGAAAAATATATATGGTATTTTATTCTGGAAGCTCTTCGGGAATTGTCGAACTTGACGTATCAGGCCGTTGATTTTTCTGAGGTAGCTGTGAAATAAAATTCAAATCAATCACTTTATCACAACGATGAATCGTATAAGGACGATGAGAAGAAAAAAGTATGATTTTATTTTTCTTTAATGAATTAAGTTTGCTCCAAAATTCTTTTTCGGTCTGAGCATCCAAAGCCGATGTTGAATCATCGAAAACTAAAAAATTAGGATCATGGTATAAACTCCGAGAAATTCCAATGCGTTGCCTTTGCCCTCCTGAAAGAGTGACTCCTTTATGCGAAACTAAAGTGTCAAATCCGTCTGCAAACTGAGGCAAATCATTAACAATTCGTGAAGCTTCAGTGCTTTTAGAAAATAAATCAGGATTAAATGTGCGTCCAATTAACACATTATCTTCAACTGTGCCATCTAATAAAAAAACCTCTTGTGGAGTATACCCTATTTGCTTCCAATAGGACTGCAAATTCACTCTCTCAAGAGGTTCTCCATTGACAAAAACTTCCCCTCTTTCAGGACGAATAAGTCCAAGAATTATTTTTAATAAAGTAGACTTTCCTGTTCCAATTTTTCCCGTTAAAGCAGTCACTTCACCCAAGGACAAATCTAAATTAAAATCCTTAAACAACCAATCGTATTCTCCGTTATATCGAAACCAAATCGACTTAAGCTGTAAGGATGAAATATCATTAATGTTGACTCTTCCCTTCTCTTGAATAACTTCTGCTGCTTGATCAAACTGATCAATCTCAGCAAGGCGATCAACTCCAACAAACCCCACTTTAAAGGAAATAAACAACATAGGAATACTCGTCAAAGGATGCATCAACATTTCTAAGTAAATATAAAACGCATAAAATTCACCTAAACTCATTCGATCTTGAATGACCAAATATCCTCCGACTAAAAACACTATGACTTTTCCAAAGTCACTCAAAAGCAAATAAACAACTTCAATCAATTGCCAAAGACGAACATTTTCTAACTCAACACCGATGCGATTTTTAAGTATTTCTTTAAGCTTGTTCTGTTGCTGATGTTCAATTGCAAAAGATTTAATAATTTTAATATTTGAAAACACATCTTCAAGGTGATTATTGGTTTCAGAAACTTTTTTTCGATTCAAACTCCAAGCCGACTGCAAACGTAAATCCACTTTGTAAAACATCCATAACATTAAAGGCAAAGGAATCAATATACAAAAAGTCAAAAGAAAGTTCATATAGAACATAATAGAAATACAAAACAAAATAACACAAAAACTATCAAAAACCCGAAATACCCCTGAACACATCATAAAATTAACTGAACGCCACGGAGATAAATCTTCTGTTAATCGTGTTGTTAAATCCCCTGAACGAAAGCGATTAAAAAAACGATACCCCTTATCTAAAACACGAGCAAAATACTCTTCACGTAGGATGTATTCAAATTTCCCATTCATAGAGCGGACGAAGTCCGCTCTATGTTTTGTAAAACTAGCTGAGGAAGTTGATAGCTAAAACTCACATTTTTAAACACCAGTGATTGATTTAAAACGGGGTGACAATCGATTTGAACAGGATCAAACACCTGAGGTTTTTCTTCCATTAAGCCAAACATTCTCTCAGCACTAACTACACCCTTTTGAACTTCATTTAAATATTGACTCAGTTGTAGGATGGGATAAAAAAGTCTTCGTATAAATTCAATAAACATAACTAAAGTGCCAATGGTCATAGTGCCTTGAATAAATTGACCTGCTCCGACAAATAAAACAATGGAGATGGCTGCAATTTCAAAAAACATAAAAAAGCCCCAAAAGCCTTGTTCACCAAAATGAGCTTTAGCATCATTAACAAATTTTTGACGATTAACAACTTTAAGCTTATCGAGTGCCCCCTTTTTATATCGAAATATTTGGATGACATCCACAAACTGCAATAATTCAGTGACAACCGAAGTGATGTTAGCATGAAATCGCCTTGATTTTTTAAAAAGAACTTTAAGTTTTTTTAAAACCACGTAAGTCGAAATAAAACAAATCGGAACAAGAAGTAAAACAAAACCTGTAATTTTAGGCGAAGTGTAAAATAAAACACCTAAAATTCCTAAAAACATTAAACTGCTTTGTAAAATATTAACCGTTACCAATGAGAAAAGTTGCTTGATATTTTCTCCATCACTTTCTACACGAGACAATAAACGACCAACTGTATAGCGTTGAAAAAAACCCAAATCAAAAGTCAATAATTTGTCAAATAACTCAGTCTTCACCTTTGTCACGATTCGAACTCCCACTTTTGTGAGCATAAAAACCTGACAAAAATTAAGAACCAAATACAAAACAAAAATGACCAAATAAACGGCTGTCAAAACGAGAAGCAACTGAATGTCTTTTTGTGGAAGAGCAAGGTCAATGATGTTTTTCAAAATTAAAGGCAAAGCTAAACTGAAAATCGACATAAAAACTAAAAACACTAAAGCAAGAACAAAAGACCACTTTTCCTGTTTCAGATAAGGAATGCTTTTTTTCAGAGTGGACAATAAATGCACCGCCCCCTTTTCTTCTTCAAAATCATCATTTACAAAGTGCATTGAATGGCTATACTAGAAATGCCACACCATGACAAGGATTATTTAACAGCCACTTATCTTATTTTATAGACCAACAACGGGATTGGGTTGCGGAACAATATCGTTAATGACTTGATTACAAGTTCCGTTGCCCAACTGACAAAACCCATTCCATCCCCAACACCAAACTTCACCAGCATCATTTTGAACACACGCATGAGCTTGTCCAATAGAAACTTCTGTCCAAATTTGACCGACTGGAAGGCCTGAAATAACAGTTGGTTTTAATGTTGTTTCAAAAGATTCATTAGCCAATTGCCCCAAATGATTTATTCCAAAACAAAAGACTCGATGAGATCGAGTGATCACACAAGTATTACCCTTATGAGCTTTAGGAGCAAAAGGTCCGACATCGACATTTAAATCTTTAACTAAAGTGGGAACATGCCCATCTTTAACATTATGTCCCCTTCCAACCAATATTCCTCTTCCATAACAAATCAGATCCCCCTCTAAGACAACACAACCCGTAAAATCTCCGGCAGCAATATCTGATACTCCTGCAGAAGCCCCCATGCCTTTTGACCATTGAGGCACTGGATAATAGCGCTGATCCAATTTACTATTTCCTAGTCGACCGTAAAGATTCCACCCCCAACACTTTTGCCCTTGTTTGACCAAAGCACAAGTGTGATTAAAAGCAGATACCACCTTTTTAACAGAATGACCGGGACCTAATTGGTCAACCCAACGCGCCTGCATGACATAATCTTGTGTGCTATTTTCTCCACCTAAACAAGGTGATTTCCCCAATTGACACGATCGATTCCACCCCCAGCACATAACCCCCTGATCAACAACTGCACATGTATGGCCATACCCTGCCGATAGACTCGAAACTTTTGACCCTTCAGGAATCCCCAACACGCGCGTTGGAAGATCGCGTGATCTTCGATCACCAACTCCCAACCATCCAAACGTATTGCTTCCCCAGCAAAACACTCCTTCTGTTGACAAAGCACAGGTGTGAGTCCGATAGGAAGTAACTTCTAATGCTTCTCCAGGAAGTCCCTCAACCCATTGTGCTTTTCCAACAGACTCTTTATGTCCAAGTCCCAATTGACCAAAATCATTTAAGCCCCAGCAATACAGTTGACCCTTTTTAATGGCGCAACTATGGCCATAACCTGTTACCAGCTTTTCTGCAAAAACGATTGATGAAAAAAAGTAAAAAGAAAAAAAGAATAACCCTATTAATTTCATAATGTAACCTCCATGTAAAATAAACTTTAAGTTCAGCCAACAAAAAAGTATGTAATGGCTGCTGCAAAACAGACACTATGTATTATTATATTCAACAAACAATTAGTCGTATTGACACAAACCAATACGA
>CAYMLA010000209.1:0-5278 GCA_964390785.1 uncultured Bdellovibrionales bacterium
GTAGATGACATAACGGAAATTAAAAGATTTGAGTCTATTGCTCGAGAAAATGAAAAGTTGGCTGCCATAGGAAGATTAGCGGCTGGGATAGCTCATGAAATTAGGAATCCTTTGGCCAGTATTTCAGGTAGTATTCAAATGCTAGTTGCAGAAGAAAATCTTGATGATAACAATCAGCGTTTAATGAATATTGTTTTAAAAGAAATAGATCGTCTTAATAATTTAGTGACTGAGTTTCTCGACTATTCGAGGCCAAAATTCGAAGTTAATGAAGAGGTTGATCTTAATAAGTTGTTGGCCGGAGTGATTGAAATGGTGAAGTATAGCCAAAAAAATCTTGATGTTGAAATCAAGTCTGATTTAAATTCAAATCAACTCATTCGTGCTCACTCTGATAAACTTAAACAGGCATTGATTAATCTTGTAATGAATGCAGTTCAGTCCTGTAAAGATGTTCAATTTGGTTTCGTTGAGATTATGACTTATTCAGAAAGTGATTGTGTGATTTTAGAAATTAAAGACAATGGCATTGGTATGGATGAAAAAATTAGAGAAAGAATTTTTGAACCCTTTTTTACAACAAAATCGAAGGGGACTGGTTTAGGATTAGCAATCACAAAAAATATTATTGATAATCATCAAGCAAAAATTTTTGTTGAAAGTGTGCCTGAAAAAGGATCATGTTTTCGAATTGAATTTTCTCAACGAGTCTTTAATTGAATTATTTTTTTCAAGGTTCGAGGAGGAAGCTGTATATATATACCGCGACGTTGAAGCAACAATAAAAAAAATGATTCAACAGATGACTAGATTATGGGTGAAGAAAAAACTAATTCTACACTAACTAGCCTTTAGTCATTATGCAAAGAATCATCTTAAGGATTGTTTTATAAGACGTCATTTGTCATTACAGAGTACTATAATATATAATATAAACGTATTGTGTTATTCAAGTGGTTGTTTTGTAATAATCACTAACGATGTAAGAACTGGAGTTTAAGTTATGACGGAAAAACCCCGTTTATTGGTTGTTGATGATGAAGAGTCAATTCGAGAGTTTCTTGATATAATGCTTAAAAAAGAAGGCTATGATGTCACTTGTGTCTGTGACGGAAAAGAAGCTGTAAGTTCTCTTGAAAAACGGACATACGATATGGTCATCAGTGATTTACAGATGCCTAATATGACCGGAATGGAGCTGCTTAAATTCACTAAGGATAATTATCCACAAGTTGTTTTTCTTATTATTACTGCCTTTGGAACAACTGAGTCAGCAGTTGAAGCAATGAAGATGGGAGCTTATGATTATATTACTAAGCCTTTTAAAATTGATGAGGTTAGGATACTTGTACGAAATGCGTTAAAAAGCTACACCTTAGAAATTGAAAATCGACAACTTAAAAAAGAACTTGGAAAAGAATATCGATTTGAAAATTTAATTGGGAATTCCGAGCCGATGCATCAAATTTTTGAGTTGGTTCAACGAGTTTCTCATGCTCCTACGAACATATTGATTACAGGTGAGAGTGGAACGGGTAAAGAGGTTATTGCTAAAGCTATACATTATTCAGGTTTGTTAAAAGACAAGCCGTTTGTCACGGTTAACTGTGGTGCAATCCCTGAATCTTTAATTGAATCTGAGTTGTTTGGTCATAAAAAAGGTTCTTTTACGGGTGCTATTGCAGATAAGCCAGGTCTTTTTGAGACAGCGAACTTCGGGACATTGTTTCTTGATGAGGTTGGTGAGTTGCCTACGCAAATTCAAGTTAAGCTTTTGAGGGCTATTCAAGAAAGGATGGTTCGTCGAGTTGGGGCGACAGAGGATGTAAAAATAAATGTTAGAATTATTGCTGCTACTAATCGAGATCTAGATGAAATGGTAGCCAAAGGAACGTTTCGACAAGATTTGTATTATCGTTTAAATGTGATTCATATTCATTCGCCTTCTTTACGAGAGAGGTCAGTAGATGTTCCATTATTGGCCAATCATTTTTTAGAAAAATATGCTAAACGCTTAGGAAAGTCTGTTATGGGTGTTAGTAAAGAAGCGATGGATATATTAAAAAGTTATCAATACCCTGGAAATGTCAGAGAACTTGAGAATATTATTGAACGAACAGTAGCATTAGAGTCGGGTTCAACAATTTTGCCAGAAAGTTTACCTCCGTTTGTTAATACTCAACAGGGGCGTAAATTGGCTTCAAGCAATGAGATTGAGGTTACAGAAGAAGGTGTTGATATTGATAAAATTTTATCTCAAATTGAAAAAGAATTATTGATTAAAGCGATTCATACTGCAAGTGGAGTGAAAAAAAGAGCAGCAAAATTGCTTGGTATTAGTTTTCGATCCATGCGCTATCGAGTTGAAAAACACAGTATTGGTACAATTGGAGATGATGAACTTGATGATGATGAATGATGTGAGAGAGGGATAATAGTTGAGAGACCTATCCTTTCTTAAAGAGCGTTTGCGAAACAAGGGTCTTCAGTTGTTGGATGATGGTCAACAGGCACTGGTTCGTTTTCAAGATTTTTTTAAAAAAAGAGTTTTAGATCGATATTATCCCAAAAATGAGGAAATCTACTCAAAAACAATTTATTTAGTTCGTCATGCTCAGTATGAGAGGATAGAAAGCTCAATGGGACGAACAGATGTTTTAACTGATTTGGGTTTTCGTCAAAGCCAGTTTTTAGCTCAGTATTTAAGTCGTTTTCCAATTACAAGAATCTATCATAGCACATTTGATCGAGCACAATTGTCTGCTCAAATTTTACAAAAACTTTTATCTGACGTTGAATTGATTCCGGATCAGTCTTTGGTTGAACGAACACCAGGATTTCCAAAGGGGTTTATTTCAAAGTATGGCTTAGGTCAATTTAGAAGTTTATTGAGGCATCGAATTGATGCTGAAAAATCCTATAGGAAGCATTTTCGATATTTTGAATCTGAAGATCAACATCATGTTATTGTCTCTCACGGCAATCTTATTCGATTTTTTATTTGTAAAGTATTAAAAATACCATCTCGATATTGGCAAACGCTTGAGATGAAACAGTGTGCTTTAACGGTTATCGTTCTTAGAAGTGATGGAACTTGTCGGCTGTTAACTCATAATGAATTAGGGCATTTGCCTATTGACATTCAAACTAATATTTAGTGGCTGTTCCCTCTACCCGATTTAGATAAAATGGCAACAGTTCTTAGATTATTAAATTAAATTCTAAAGAATTTAAATCTATTGAGCATCATAAGCACAATTTGGTGCTAAAGGTGTTCCTCCCCCAGCAGGCCAAGATGGGGTGCCGATTGAACCTGTGTGGCTGTAAGTGGTTCCAGTTATTACACGAGCATTGGCTCCCTCGACTGAATTAAGCACAAGACGTAAATGTAGCCAAAGCTTGCGAAAATCATCGCGCATGGTTGTATGCAAAGAACCGAGATCGCCAGACGGACGCATAGTTACTTGTCCTGCACCATCAATAACATATACTCCGTAATCTCGGAACGACTGCGCGAGACGTCGACCTGGCTCAGAGAGGCCAAGCGAATCGAGGTTGGGGCCACCTTTGGATTCGGGAGGAATAGCTAACAGCCCACCGTACGGAATAGGACCAAGATTTTCATTCGCATAAGCGGAGGTGTAATCTCCAGAGGTTGCTGGCCATTGTATCCCTTTACTTAACACATGGTTTCCTTGATCCGGTCTGCGAGGAACAGCCACATGATGCGAGTGGCGTATTGGTAAGCCAGGAGTCCGAATTTCCTCAGCTCGCAGGGCTCCATTGAGAACACTCATACCAGAAGCACTTGACCCAATTCTGTCACCCAGTTTGACCCCTTGTCCGCTTCCCCGTAAATTGAACGGTTTGGAAATACTCGCTTGGTTATTTATAGGATCAAACCGATAAAACTCAATTCCGGTATCGGCGGAGGCATCATAGACCATGAGTACATTATCCCAGCAACGTAAGCTTGGATCCTGCGAGATAGGCCATTTTGCAGGGAATCGAAACGTAACAGGAATTCCACTTGAGCTTGCGGTACAGGTACTGCGCGTTATGGTGCGCATGGGATCAGAGGCACTGACGCGTATAAAATGCGCTCCCCATGGGGTGGGAGCGTTGACGGTTCCTTTTCCTTTCTGGGCTAAAATTGCCTGTGTAGAAGAATGATTTTTTTCTGCATAATTCGCTCCTGTGCCGATGGGGCGATGATGGGCGGAGTTTTTATTGAATGGATTAAGAAAAAGATCGTTTTTCGAAGGACAATTTTTAGTATTGGGAACAGTTGTTGGAATAACGCTGGGTTTTGGCGTTGGTGTTTGAATCGGGGTTGCTGTTGGGGCGGTAGTTGGGGCGACTGTTGGCTTGGGTGTTGTTGTTGGAGCGGCGGTTGGGACGACTGTTGGTCTGGGTGTTGTTGTTGGAGCGGTGGTTGGAATTATTGTTGGTTGAGGCGTTGTTGTTGGCACGGCGGTTGGAGCAATGGTTGGCGAAGTTTCTAGAGGGAGATTTTCTATAATGGCTTTATCAATGGCATCAAGTCGATCTAGAGTTTGAGTTTGAGATTCAGTTTTACTACTGAGTGCAATAAGATCAACACTTAAGCCTTCTGTTAAAAGCTCCAATTCAATTTCGAAAAGGCCTTCTTGGATATTAATAACATCGACTAAAAACCATTCAAACAAATGATGAGCTTGAAATGAAAAGATATCTTCTTTGAGGATTTTTTCGTTTTGTGATTCGAAAATATTTAAACGTAATTTTGAATCTTGATTGTAAATATTTTTAATTCGTACAAAAACAGAAAAAGGAATTGAATTTTTTTTATCTACTTGCAAAGATAAAATCGATTTTTCAATTGAGGTTTGATTAAATAAAACAGATTGTTGCCCATGGGCTTTAAGGTCCCTAACACCGTTTAACGAAGAAGACTTTGCAGATAATAGATTTTCAGCTTCTATTAAAGACAAAGAATCTTCTTCGAGTAAGAAGAGTTGATCTTTATTTTTGAAAGGATCAAAAACATCAAATGAGTTCTCTTCCAGATCAAGTTCAGCCACTTCAAAAGGGGAACCACAGTTTTGGTAAAAAACAAAGAAGAAACTCATAACAAGAATAAAAACAGGTAAAACAAAAACATATTGTTTTTTAAATAATGATTTCATATCGCTTGTTCCCCCTTCAGTTTGTCTGCAAGCTTTTACTTTTTTATAATAATTTATAATAATATACTATAAGACTCCCAAATCTCGTTTTTTTAAGCAAATTTATCATT
>CAYMLA010000210.1:0-5222 GCA_964390785.1 uncultured Bdellovibrionales bacterium
GAGAACTGAAGACTGAAATCTGTAGGCTGCGGACGAAGTCCGCTCTATGAATAATCCTGAATCTGTTGAATAATTTTTTTTAAGTGCAAAGCGAAAAGTAGCTGTATAAGGAGTGGTTGTTGTAAAATACAACAACCACTTTGTATTATTTTTATAAAAAAATATTATACAAATTTTAGTTTTATGGCATAAATGCTTAATATTATTATTTATTTTTTAGCGAAAAATTATTTATTTTGTGACTATTATGAAAGTTAAAACTGTGATTTAATAGAGTATATTGTTTTTTTATGGAGGAAAATGAAAGCCAAATACACAAGAATTTTTAGTGATGGGACGATTAGCCATTTAAGAATTGGTAATTCTAAAGGTTTTTCATTGGTTGGATCAATAATGGCTTTAGCTTTTTTGGGAATTGCAAGTTTTATGTTAAGCGATATCTTTATTCAGTTTCAAAAGGCTCAAAAACAAATTTTTCAAAAAGCTGATAGCATTCAACTTTATCGAGAGTTGAATAATTTATTGTCAGATCAAAACATTTGTTTTTCTGTTTTTAATGGAGTTGTTTTACAAAAATCATTGGTTGGTTTTGAAAAAGAAAAAAATCTTCAAAAGGTTCATATAGAAGGAAAAACCTTAGTGACTAAAACAGATAAAATTAACTTAAATAATTTTGAATTGGGTCACGTAGAGCTTGGTAGTCTTGGGGTGCAGCTCACTAACGAGGTGGATTTAGCTCAATTCATCTATATGGCTAGAACATGGGTAAATGTTAGAAATGTTGACGGGTCAGTGATGGCTCCTCCTTTTCGGGATCATGTGATGGAAATGTATTTTCAGTTAGATGCAACAGGAACGGTTGTTAAATGTTCTACTCAACCTTTTAATCAAGATGTGCATACTTATGTGCATTTTCGACCGGCCACTTGTATTCCTTTATGTGTACTTGACTCGGCAATTAATATTGAACGAGTTATAAAAATACATATTGCTGAAGAAAAGTTTTCTGGATATCAATTAGTTTTTAAAGATTCATTTCCAAATTTAAGTTACATGGTTAATGTAAATATGATGGGAGGCCCTACCAAAAGAAAATTAAAGACACCCGTTGTTGGTAATAGATATAAAGATAAGGTTGAAGTTGGTTTTTTTAATTGGGATGCAAAATCTAACGATAGTAATAAAGGTTTTTATTTTCCTGAAGAAGTGTGGATTGTTGTAAATCCATTGTCACCTTAATATAATTTTTAATGATTGGTTGTTTGTGAAATAAGTGGCTGTTTTTTAACAGCCACTTATTTATATAAATCCTTATAGAAAATTAAAGATCTTCATCGACTCCTAAAGGAATACAATAGGTTCCCAATTGAATAAAGCTGTCGGCTTTTGTTTCATCTTTAAGTAAGCCTACAATTTCTTCTTGAAATTGACGAATCTTTTGCTTTACTAATGCAATTTTCTTTTTTTCAATTGGAATGTTAATCACTCCCAATTCTCGATAGGGGGCAGGAAGCTTTCCAATATTCTCACTCCAGACTCTCCAAAGTTGACTATGGAAATTTTGCATTTGTAAACGACTAAAATTGGCTTCATTGGTCACCACTACTGGATCGCTTAATAAAAATTGATCATTGACTTTTTTTAAGTAGCCCACCTTAAGTAATAAGGATAAAGAGTCCTCTGCTTGTTCTTCAGTGATTAAGCCATGAAGTTTTTTTGAAATATAAGATCCTGTTGCTTTAAAATCATCCAAAAGAACAAGCTCACGAACAACAATGTGATGCCATTCTTCTAAAATTTTGAAATGACATTGAGGAATTTCTTTAGAAGCCAAACGTTTTGCGGTCACAAAAAGCTTTCTTTCGGCATTCTCTCGATCTTCTTGAGAGAGTGCATTTTCTTTTTCTATCAAACCAACAAAAAAAGCTTTTTCTAAATTTGTTAGCTTTAATACTTTAGCAAGACGATCTCCAGTTGGAGCACTTATGTTTTTTTTCCCTTCAATCACCTGTTGAATATAGTTGGGGCTTTTTAGCCCCACTAATTTTGAAAACTGACGATAAGAAAATCCTGGTCTTAACTGTTTTCTAAAAAAATACATGTCTTCTAAAAACTTTCGATAACACTTGTACTCAACAATATTTGGATAGCTATCTTGTTGTATTTCCTTTAATGCTCCCATTGACAGGCTCCAGGTTCAAGTCTTATGCCAGAAAGAAACTCGTCAATTGCTCTCGCTACGGGTCTAGACCGAGGACCCAGAACAACAGCACCTCTTCCTTTGCCCCAAGTTGCAATTGAAAAATAGGTTGAATTGTTTTCTCCATCCATCCAAAGAAAGCAGGAATCTAATTCATGCTTCACTTCTTCCCAGCCATTAAGTAGAAAATACTCGCGCACTTGATCAACTGACCATTCAAGCATTTCACTATATTCTTGAGAAAATTCACTGATGCTTACCAAATCTGGTTTTAAACTCCCTTGAGTTATAAAACTTTGAAGCATAACGTGATTATTACTTAACGCTTGAGGAATAAAAAATTGAGGAATAATGGATCGAAATTTTGAATATCGACTCCCAATGCCATCACCAATAACAGAAATGGCATGTGATGAAGGAATGGCTGATCAATAAATCAGCCATCCTATTATCAATACCCATTTCATTTATTCACCATCCTCAATATCAATAATGGCATTAACATAAAATTTAAGATTTGGATTTCCGTCGCTATCTGGTTTATATACAACCTCAATTTCGGGTTTCATATTTGTAATAAATGACTTTTGGTTTAAATCTTTTGTTGCATAAATATTATAAATATAATTTTGAAAATTATCCTCTATCGTTTCAGGTTTTTTAAACGCAAGGTAAAAAGCTGAAAAGTTAGCTTTAATTTCTTCTGGATAATCATAAGTAAGAAGGGTTTCAGTATTCCATAATATATTCGTGCCAAAAACAGTATAGGTCTTTCCTTTATAAGAAAAAGAACAATACTCGACGTCATGTTGTTTTCCAATTGAAATGGCTTCGTTTGTTCCTTTTAAATCAAAAACGGGAACTAAACCTTCAGCAACACATAAAGGTTTGGTTTCCCATTCCCATTCAGATGTGTTTGGGGTTTCAATTTTTTTCCAGACATTGAGCTGAAGCTTTGCTCGATATTTAGCGTATCGAATGGGCTTTAAAACTTCATTGCTTGTTGCTGTGTCTTCATCGGTTCTATTTAAATGGTGTTGCGTTAGTTTTGATTTTAGTCCAGGAAAAAGCTGATCAACATCAAATATTGATTGAGAGTAACTTGATGAAGTATAAAACACAATTGATAAAGTCATAAGAAAAAATAAACTTGTTTTCATGATAATCTCCTTTTAGTTTTGTTTTTAAAATCTTTGGTCAACCATCGATAACTTTAGGCTCGTGAAAATTAGAATGAAAGTCAATGCTCCGGAATTCATTTCTGAACACTCTTGGTGTTCACTAGACAAAGGTGTAAAGCAGCCAAAATTAGAGATTTGAAAACTTTATCCCAAAGAAAATTAAAAAAAATTTCAAACAACAAAAAACTTGTAACTGGAATTTTTAAAGGTTCTGAAGGATCGCTATTTTCCACCTAAAATATTCGATTTCAATTGATAAGTACGATCTCTCAAAAAATTCCAAATAAAGATAAAAAAATAGTGATCTAAAAGAAATGAGTATTGCAAAAATTGCTCTTTATTTGTATTCGCTTGCTGTATGCATCGCTTCAATATGCAAGTTTTCAAATTCGAGCTTCTCGATCTTTATACGACATTCAGGCCGATGTTCTTCGTCTCCGATGCTAGCGTCGTCTTCGACAATTACGACATCATCAGGCCCAAAATTAAATACTTTCGCAGACAATTGAAAATCCTGACCATCTAAACTAATAACTTCGTTTGGCTCAAGAATAGAAAGCACATTTATGGTTGCATTTTCCGAACTCAGATAAATTTCACTGAAGCATTGTTTTGCATTGCTACCAGATTTTGATAGATGCAATTTCAAAGATCCTAGCTGTTTAAATTTTTTATGGAAATAAAAATGTTCATATACAGTAGCCACGTCAAGAACTTGACCTTCCGATAGCTCTCCATTAATTCCCCAACGCCGTTCAATTGAATCTCTAGGGTCTACGCTAACTGATAAATATTTCAAAACATTAAACAAATGTGTGAAACGGTATTTCAAATCAAATTGTGGAAGGAATATATATTGTTTTTCTATTTGTATTGTGAATGGATTTATTAATAGTCAAAATGAATTTGCAATTCAAAATCGACAATGTGAAAGCAAAGATGAATTTGAAGACTATTATATTCTCTATAGGGAAAAGCTAGAAAATGTTTTTAAGGCTTTGCCATCCGAATTAAATTCAATGTTATGTGATTTAAAAATTATTTTTATTGAAAAAGAATTTTTTAACGGCAGTGCATCTTTTCGTCAATTCCTAATAAAAAGTCAAACAGATATTTTTGATCTATTTGGTCATCAAAAAACAATTGATCAATACAATGTAGACGGGTGGATCTTGAGTTTTGCTCAGAATGTATTTGATTCTGATTATGATTGGGGTGAGTGGGCTTTAAAGAAGGAATTAACATTATTTGTTGATAATCAAGAAGATATTCAAGCAAAGGTTGAACAATCAAAAATTAAATTTCATGTAAAATCAAATGGTCGTTTGAGTGATAATGAAACTCTTCTTTTTTATTTGATGATTCACGAAATGGGTCATTATGTTGATTATGATTATTTAATTACAAGAGGCATGTTTCATTTAAATTGGAATTCTTTTTCTTGGGAGAAAGATGGTAAAATTAATTTTATTTCTAAATTTTGGAGTGTAAATACTCCCTGTTATTATTTTCGATGCAAAACAGATAAATTAAAATGGGAACCTTACGATTTTAATGATATGGAAGTATTTTATTCTAGATTTGTCGATCAGAGTGGATTTGTTTCCCCCTATGCTGCTGTAAATCCAAAAGAAGATTTTGCAGAAAGTTTTACTTATTTTATTTTAGGGAGACCAGACTCTCCAATAACAAGTCTCAATCTTGAGGTAAACAATAGATCTTATGATTTAATTGATCGCTGGAAAAATTCTGTCAATACTGTAATTGTTAAAAAACGCAAGTTTTTTGAAAATCTTTTTACTGCTAATTAGTGGCTATTGCAAAATAAGAACAGTTGTTAC
>CAYMLA010000211.1:0-5152 GCA_964390785.1 uncultured Bdellovibrionales bacterium
CCAAATTCGCCCACGTTTAGCATCTTGAGCCCCTTTTCTATGCTTAACATTTGCCCACTTTGAATGACCAGCCAAAAGCCACCTCCAATTTTTAACTTTAAAAAATCATATCAAAAATCCAATAACAAAACAACAGTCTCCTAAAGGAGGTATAGACACAGGCAAACAGATTTATATAACCTATTGTCATGACCGTGCTTTTTCAAAATATGTAAAGACTACTTTTCTTATTTCACATCAACCACTATGGGTTGCCGAGGTGAAATATTCAAATTTGAGGCGCGCAAGTTCAAATCCAACGAGGCGCACATCCCACATCTAGTGCCTGTTACAAAATAGTCATGAGGCGCGCAAGTTCAAATCGAATAAATCGCACATAAAGTGCGTCGCAGTGAGATTTGAGCGAAGTCAACGAATCACTCTTCCGCCTTGGGCGGAAGAAGTTGGCTGTTTTGCAATAGCCACTATCTAACAAGAAAATATGAAATCAATCTATTTTTGCGCATTGTGTATATCTTAAACGCCTTATTAAAAAATCATTTGAGAGCCTATTGAAAAACTCGACAAGAAAAACTAACAAATCCCCTAAAAAGTTCTTATACTATTCTTGGTTTTTTTAAAAATTAAACCTTTCAACCTTTTACAAGAATTGCTTTTTTGCATTTATGGAGAGTTTTGTTATGAAAGGACTTTTTGCTTTACTAATAGCAGTATTTTTTTATTTTAATATTGCTCAGGCTTCCCCAATCAACACTTATGCACGATTTAACAATGACAAAGGAGATTACGTTTCTGGACAAGTTGGGTTTGGCTCACATGGTGGTTTAGGATTAGGAGCAACCTGGGAAAGGATGTGGGAAGAAGACATTAGCAGTGGAGCCACATTCAAGTTTTTTCAAAAAAATGACAACCAATCACAGTATCCTGAAGATTTTTTCTTTATTGGAGGATTTATTCGCCCTCACTTTGTTCATAAATCTTGGAATTTTTATCTCTCTCCAGGATTAGGATTTTCACAAATTAATTATCTTAAAAATACAGACACTGTTTTAACTTTAAGTATGACAATAGGAGTTCTTTTTGTGCATAACCACGAGTGGACTTTTGGTGTTGAACACTCTGATTATCAAGCCGCATTTAATGAAGATTATGGTGCATTTGCCTCAGACACTCTGTTTATTATTCGTCATGAGCTTTAAAGACCTATAAAATAGTACTAGCGGCCGTTTTACAACGGCCACTTTTCTATCCTGCAGCTTTTCCTAGTGACTTAGTCCAATTTGAAATAGCTGATCGAATTCCTTCTTGTGCTTGATCAAACTGAACTCCGTAAGATTTATTTGGTTCACTCCACACAATTTTACCTTGAACCTCAATCTGCTCAGTTCCATCTGGACTAGAAATCTTCATACTCACAATACCACCCTGTTCAAGCAAGGCATCTGTATCCAATCTGACTCCACCCATTGATATACTCGAAACAGAACCAAGCAACTCTCGTCCACCAAAATCAATAGATACTTTTGAATCAATTTGAAATCGTTCATATCGTCTTTGATCACTCGCATTTAAATTTTGTGCTTTAAAGCGAAAATATCTGATTAACAATATTGGAATAAGAAGAATCAAGGCCAACAAAGCAATTCCAGGAATTCCTCCTCCTTTTCCACCTTTTCCTTTTCCTAATAATGAAACTAATCCACAACCTCCCGCCATAGAACTTGGCTCACGAACACCCGCACTATAAGTAACATTATAGTCAGGCTGATAGTCATTTGAAGCGGATGTTTTAGATAATTCAACCGAAGATAAAGCATTGACTTTTGAACTTGTCACCGTTTTATTCAAAAGATCATTCACTTTTTCACCAGCAGAAAACAATATACTCTTAACTTCATATCCATTTAAATCACTGGCTTCCCTCAACATTAAAGCAGTAATTCCAGCAACAAAAGGAGACGACATGCTTGTGCCAGAAGAATAACCAAATGTTCCACCAGGCATTGTGCTTAAAATTGAAACGCCAGGTGCTGCAATATCAACTGAACTCAAACCATAATTAGAAAATGAAGCAAGACTATCCCAAGAATTAATTGCTGCAATCGAAATCAAATGAGGAACATCATAGCTAGCCGGATAAATAGGAATAACATCATTATTCTGTCCATTATTTCCTGAAGCAGCTACAAACACACGCTTTTCATTATAAGTTTCAACAACAGCCTCAAGAAGAGATGAACTGTAGTCCGATCCTCCCCAGGAATTATTTAAAACTTGAGCTCCATTGTTAATTGCGTAATAAATAGCCTTAATGGCAGCAGACGTTGTTCCAACACCTCCTAGACCTAAAAATTTTAATGGCATAATTCTAATTTTCGCTTCTTCCATTTGAGAAGCAAAAATATCTTGACCAACGCCTAAAACAATACCCGCAACATGAGTTCCATGTCCGTCATCATCCATTGGGTCAGCACTATTGTCATAAAAGTTCCATCCCATAACATCATCAATAAAGCCATTCTTATCATCATCAATTCCATTGTCAGCAATTTCTTTCTCGTTTATCCACATTGCACCAGACTCTGAAAACACATAATGGCTATAATCAACTCCAGTATCAATCACTGCAACAATCGGTTTTTCATTCACATCTTCACTCATCGCCAAACGAGCTTCTGTAACATGAATTTTATTTAATACTCCCTCCATATAGGAAGAAGTGCTTTCCCTTTCTAAAACTTCATCTAATTCAAATCGTTCAATTTCGTCACCAATATCTGATTTATAAAGATAATAATTAGGTTCTGCATATTCAACCGATGGATCATCACTTAACTCCTGAACCATCTGTTCAACATCTTGACCTGGTTTTAAAGAAAAATGATAAACATTTAACTTTTTAAAAGATCCTCTCAAAGACATATATTTATCTGCTGTCGCCTTGCCAATAAAGGCATGAGAAGTGATCGACTGAGATTCACCTTTGAGCTTTACAATCACTTCACCAGGTACAAATTTAGGCTTAGCTCCTTTTTGAGCCCAAGCCGAAAAACCTGTTAAGACAAAAACAAATGACAATGCTAAAAACCATTTACATACTTTCATAACACACCTCATTCTTAAATCTCATCGGACAAAGGTCTTAAAAGGTTTAGCAGTTTTTCAAAAAAATTTCGAATTTCTCACTATTTAACGTTTCATATCAAAACACATTGCGTCGCATTGCAACATGTAAAAATTATATTATTTTGAGGCATTTCTGTACTTTTTTCATAATCTGATCTAAAACTCCAATAAGAACAATTCACGGGGGGAAAAAAATGAAAAACCAATTGCTTAATCTAATTATTTTTTCTTTAAGCTTCATCTTTTGCCAATCAAGCTTAGCGCTTCAATTTGAAACATCAGATGACCTTGATCAGCTTCAATTAAAAATCATTAAACTTTCGGAACATACTGAATATCTTCCATCAACTAAAAAACTTGAGATTGATAAAAAATTACAAGTTCCTCATCAAGCCACTCCTGACCCTCCCGGACAAATTAATAATTTTGTTGATAAAATCATTAACTTAGGTTCAAAAATTTGGACAATTATTGAAAATAATAAAGCTGTCTTAGATTATGAAACAATCACTGCTAGCGCAGTCCCCGCTAATGTCTCAAATTGGTATGAATTAGAAAACTGGAAAGCTTTAAAAACAGAAAACTATGAAGTCGTCTATACTAACCTCTTAGGCATGAATGTTATAAGCATGAAAGTTCGTTTGTCTTATGTTTATGGTGGCACCTATAAAGGAGCTGGACAATACTTAAAAAATGTTACAATTCGACCATCTGATATTGATGTTGTATTAGCTTACACGTTAGATGCATTCGTAACTACAGATGATCCTTTTAACATGAATTCTATGGAAAACCCTCTCGCTGCGCTTCCTATTACGCTTAATTGGACGGTTGAAAACGCCCTCAAAACTTCAAAACATTCAGTTGTTTTTTTGGTGAAGGGTAATGGAAATCTTGACATCATCGAATAGTGGCTGCTGCAAAACAGCCAACTTTTTCGTTGGCTTCGCTCAAATCTCACTGCGACGTACTATATATCCATTAAAGCTTTAATGTGAGCAGCAACACTTTTTCCAAAAACTTCTAAATTATACCCACCTTCAAGAGTTGAAACGATTCGTCCCTCACAATAAAGTTGAGCCCAAGAAGTAATTTTTTTTGTTATCCAACTGTAATCGACATCCAATAATTCAAACTGTCCAAGATAATCCAATGAATGCCCGTCAAAGCCTGCCGAAACAAAAATCATTTGAGGTTTAAAAGATTCTAAAGCCTTATCCCAAAGAGGTTCAACATGAGATCTAAACTTATCTGACGTGCATCCTTTTGCAATTGGAACATTCACCAGATGAAAACGATCAACACTAAATTGTTTATACGGAAAAAAAGGATGCTGAAATGTTGAGCAAAACAAAACACGAGGGTCATTTTTAAAAATATCCTCAGTACCATTTCCATGATGCACATCAAAATCAAGAATAGCCACTCGATCCAAACCATAATGATCCATACTATATTGAGCAGCAATAGCTACATTATTAAAAATGCAAAACCCCATTGCTTCGTTATGTTCAGCATGATGTCCAGGAGGGCGAACTGAGCAAAAAGCGTTATTAACTTCTTTTTTCATCACTAAATCAACAGCCAATGTCATTGCGCCAACAGAACGATAGGCTGCGTTTAAACTATAAGGATTCATCGCCGTATCAGGATCAATATACACTAATCCCGTTTGAGGAGACATTCTTTCAATTTTTTCAAGATAATCACGACTATGAACCGCCAAAATATGTTCTCTATCACCTAACGGAGCCTCATAATGCCTTAACAAATCAATAAGACGACTTCCTTCAGAAAGAGCATCTTCAATCGCTACCAATCGGGCTGGACTTTCAGGATGTAAAGACCCCATTTCATGCAAATGACAATCCTGATGAGTAATAAATGCTGTTGCCAAAATTTTATCTCCTGTCATTTTAAAAATATTAACTGCTGTGCCCCAAAAAACAAACCACAACCACTGAATATAAACGACTATCTTGTTTGTATGTATTTTTCAAATTCAATTTTCAATATACAGAACGCA
>CAYMLA010000212.1:0-5142 GCA_964390785.1 uncultured Bdellovibrionales bacterium
CAAAAACAAAAAACAAGCGCGACCAAACAACGAATATCATTATTATTCATTAAAGGCCCAACGACAACCCCCATGTCTTCCAAAAGACCATCCGGAATAGACCCTGAGGGAAACTGAAAATACGTTAAACCAAACATGCCTTTTAACACCCTTAACGCTCCAGCAACATCATGGGCTCTAAAAATAACAAACCCAATATTAACAAATTGAAATGTTAAAAATAATGCCAACCACCGTGGAATCTTAATTTTATAACGTTTCACAACATGAACCATAACAACACCAAAACCATGAAAGACTCCATATAAAACAAAATTCCATGAGGCACCATGCCATACCCCCATAATAACCATAGCAGTAAACATTGAAATCATAGAATTTAAAAAATTAAAATTTTGAAAACTTCGAATAAGAGGAGTAAAAACATAAGATGTTATGAAGTGTGTCAATGTCATGTGCCAACGAGACCAAAACTCAACAAGATTACGAGCTTTATAAGGAGAATTAAAATTTTCTGGCAATCGAATATTAAAAAAATACCCTAAACCAATAGCCATATCGGCATATCCACTAAAATCAAAATAAATTTGAAACGTATAGCTTAAACTGCATCCCCAAGCATATAGAAAATGAAAAACTTCTGTATGATCAAAGCCTTCTCTTACCCAGGGTGAAAAAATTGTATCTGCAATAAGTACCTTTTTGCTCAAACCGATAACAAATAAAAATAAACCAAGACTTATATTAGTTAACAAAATTTTCTTGTTTTCATCTGAAAAAAACTGCTTAGAAACATCTTGATAATGAACAATTGGTCCAGCAATAAGTTGTGGGAAAAAAGAAACAAACAAAGCATAATCAAAAAAATTCTTGTTTTCTATCATCTCATCAAAAACATTGATTAAAAAAGCAATCTGCTGAAGAGTAAAAAAACTAATTGCTAACGGCAAAAGAAGATGGCCAAAATCATCTTGAAAAAGATTTTCTAAAAAAAAATTTCTATATTTAAAATAAAAGAGTGTCCCTAAATTGAATAAAAGTCCAAAATAATAAACATTTGTTCGCAAAGACCCTTTCGGCAAGGTTTGTATTTTTCTTGAAATGAAATAATTTAAAACAATAGACCCCAATAAGAGGGGCAAGAAATTAATATTCCAATTGGAATAAAACACAAGTGAAGCCAAAAGAAGCCAAAGATTTCCTGTTTTTTTGTTAATTAAATGATTTATTAAAAAATAACCAGAAAAAACAATTGGCAAAAATATAAAAATAAACCCATAAGAATTAAAGAGCATAAAATTCCTTTAAGATATTTTATTCAAAATTAACTCAGCCATTTCTCCCACATTCTGAACTTTCCGAATTTCGCCTAAATTAAATTTTATTTTAAATGCTTTCTCTATTTCAATAATTATACGAATATGAATCAAAGAATCCCATCCATTGACATCGGTTGCCATTGTTTCTGGTTTAATAATAAGACTTTTATCTTCAAAAATTTTTTGAATTATTTCTTCTTGTTTTTTTACAACATCTTCAAAATTCATTTTCAATTGTTCCCTTTTTAATTAGTGCCTGTTGCTAAATATTGGTTTAAAAGTGTTTTTTTACAAATTTTTCCACTTGAATTTACCGGTAAAACCTCAACAGAAATAAGTTCTTCTGGAATCTGATAATCCAATAAATATTGACTCATCTCCTTTTTTATTTGTCCAACCGATTTATTTTCAACTTTTTTTTCTTTAATATAAAAAGAAATCAACTTATTCTCCATATACTCATCTGGAACAGCAATGGTCGCACAATCTTGAATATAAGAAATTTTCAATATATATGAATCAATGTCACTCAAATTGATGCGATACCCCCGATGCTTAATTGTGTCATCCATTCGACCAACAATAAAAAACTCGCCCTCTTCATTTGTAAATGCGACATCGCCCGTACAATAATAAGAAATCTGATCAATTTCCTTAAGAACTTCTTTGGTTCGTTGAGATGAATTAACATATTGATTCATCAATTGTCTTCCTCCCAAAAGCAACTCACCCTTATCCTCATTTTCACTATATAAAATTTTAGAAACGCAATTGACAACGGGATGTCCTATGGAAACAACCCCCTTTTGAACATCATTTTCATTAAACTCAATTTTTTTTATATGTGAATAAATCGTAAATTCTGTTGGCCCATAAAAATTATAAACATTTAAATGTTTAAAATGAGTTGTAACCCTTTTATAAAGCCCTAATGAAAACCGCGCGCCGCCAATCATTAACGTTTTTAAACTAGAACTATCAAATCGTTCAAACACATCTGCTTCTAATAGCATATTAAAATTATTTGGCACTGAATTTAAGACAGAAATTTGATATTGTTCAATTTCCCAAGCCAATGTAAAAATGTTTCCTTTAAATTCTGAAAAATAAACCTTCACATTATTTGTGATAAACAAGAAAACATCTATCAATGATATATCAAAAGTGAACTCTGTAACTTGTAAGAGATGATCTGTTTTATCAATTTTGTTAAAATAATCTGACAACCAAAAACAAAAATTTTTGGCAGCGCCACGAGAAATAACGACTCCTTTTGGGCGTCCCGTACTCCCAGACGTAAAAATGATATACAATGGAGAACACTCATTAATAGGATGGGGAGTATATTCCCTTTCTGTTTGAGATAAAATCAAATCAAACGTGTCTTGATCAAAAAGCATCTGAAATTGCGTGTCTTCTTGTATTTGTTGAATTCGCTTTTCAGGATAATGGCAACTTAGAGGAATATAAACAATTCCGACTTCCATACAGGCAAGCATAGTAAGGAAATAGTTTTCATTTTTATCCAAACAAATCGCAATGCTTCCACCAACATGAATCTTTTGTGATAAATAATTTCGAATTTTTACATATTGTAAAATGAACCGCTCGTTAGATACCCTTTCTCCATTTATTCCAAATAATTCAAAAGAATCTTTAAAAATTCTAAAATTTATTTTTTCCCTTAAGTTCACTTCCATCCTCGTTCACTCTTAGAGTCTGTCCGAAAATAAGTTAACTTATTTTCGGACAGACCCTTAGCTTGTTAAAAACAAACAACTTACATAAAAACAACGAGTAACTCATCAAAAAAATTACTTTTTTTGGTCATAACAAAGCTGAAAATTGTCATTTTATTTTTTAAATTTGAATTTTTTTTATAATTCAGTAATTATTTCAACAAATTAACCCTTTGAAATGTTTATGGTTTTAAAAATCACTCCCTTTTTCTGCTCAAAATCAATTTTAGCATGAATTTTGAATTCGAATTCTCATGTGAAGTTTCTTTTTTTAACGCTTTTCTTAACGTTCTCCCCCCAAAGCTGGTCTCTTGTTGAAGACCACGACCTTAATAATTCTGAAGTAAAGTTTTTAGAAGACGTGCGAAAAGAAACCATTAGACGGGTTAATCTTGAAAAAGAAAAAACAGAAAAAAACATGCTTTGCTTAAAAAACTACCAAGATTTTCAAACCAATACCCAACAAAGACTAACTGCTCAAGTCATCGAAAATTGCTCACAAATTATAAAAAATGAATCTGAGCTAAATAGAGATAACGTCATGAGTTTAATTGAAAACTTCATCAATAAAAACAAAGTTCTAAACTCTACTTATCGACTCAATATCGCTCTTTATGCTCTCCGTGCTTCACCAGATTCATTTTATAATCAACTAACAACGAAGCCTCTCAGGGCGTTGCCAAACATTTCACTAACCAAAGAAGAAATGGAAATTGCCATCCAACAAGTTCAATCAGACCAAGTAAATATAAACGAACAATGGGAAGAAGACTTTGTGAACAAAGTTCGAACACTCAGAGAAGAACAAAACCATGAAAAACAAGCCGAAATCGAAAAACAACTGAGAGCTTTTGTTTCAGAACGTATAAGCCCTCAGCCCATTCGCTTTAACCTTAAATATCCCCCTCTTGAGCAGCTACGCAGACAATATCAAAACATCTGGCGCGAGAACCTCATGAATGCACAAATTGCAAGTATTCGTTTGTATCTCAATGAAGACAAACACATTCTATTCAACAATTCTGCAGAAGTAAGTTCCCAATCATTGATTCGTGCCTATCAAATCCTTCTTGGCCATTTTGAAAACTTCATAGCGCGTCTGAATAAACCTTCTCCAAATACTTACGGCTTTTGGGGAAAAGTGAAATATCTTTACGTCCCCGGACAAAATTTAATTCTCTCTGATTACCTCAACTTTAAAGGTTCCTTTCTTTCCATAAGCAATCAAAGTGACGAGAACAGACTTCTTGCAAAAAATCTCATTGAACGCGTTGCTAATGATCATAAAACGCTTGAAGGTCAAATCATGAGTTGGGGGCCTATCGCCCCCTATATCGTTCTCGGTGTGGCCTCCAGCATATTTTCCGTAGCCGGCTCTGTTGCTCTCCCGGCCGCTTTAGGCACATTGTCTAGTCTTATTTTTGTCGCTGATGCAAGTCTTTATTTAATCGATAGTTATCAGAATCTTCAGTCTAAAAAAGGCATGTGGGTTTCGGACGCCATTTCGTATGAGCACTACGAAAACAGCCTCTCTCGATTTTATTTTTCAACAATTGTATTTGGAATCGCAGCCATCGGTATGAAAAGTACAATTCACTCTTTATCTCAAAATTGGAAACAAATTTCAACGCGATCACCAATGCACCAACCCATTCCCAACAATTCCAAAGTGATCAGTGGTCATAGCATGACGGATTATTGCTTAAGCGCAAGTCATGCGAGCACTCGGATGATCTCTAAAATTCTTCCTGGCGGTCTTATCATTCAAGGCCTCGGAAACTATCTCTGCTACCGTGCTGAATGGATTATAAAGCGCGAATCAAGTCAAGCAATTGTTGGCTTTACAGATCCTGTTCTCTTTCAATTTAAAGGATTCAGTTTTATCATAGCCTTTGCCAGACAAGTGATCACCTATGAACGACTCATTTATCTAGAACAGCTCGCCAAAGAATTAAGTGAGTCTATTTAGTGGCTGTTGCGAAATTGCTTCAACGGATCTGCACCATTAAATCTATTTCGCAACAAGCACTAGTTATAATCTAAAGTGCATCAGGGCATATCTTCTGAAAGAGGAATTTCAATTG
>CAYMLA010000213.1:0-3713 GCA_964390785.1 uncultured Bdellovibrionales bacterium
GATTTAATACGACGATTTTTATCAGAAACGGCGGGGAGTTTGCGGGGCAGTTGGTTTAGGTTAGACTGTGCAGTTAATTTTTAAAAACCATTTTTATTCGATTTTTTTGTAGCTCTAAACTCTGTCATTTATTCTCAACTTATCAATATAATTCTGAACATCTTCATTCCAGATATTTTCAGCAATTCCTCTGTAATTATCCAACATTGTGGATAACTCTGATTCAAGCAGAATTTCTTTCCTTAATTCATTGTAGATATAATGCTTATCTTCTTTAGGTAGATAACTTATATCATCCAAAAGCTCTTTTACTTTGGGCATTTTAAATTCCTTTTATTCTGAATCAATTAATTTCATGTTTATTATACAAAAAAATAAACTGCTAGTCAAGTAAAATATCTTAAACACAGCTTTTGTAACAATAATGATAGATTCTTGAAGGTAAAATTGGATTTTTATTTGTGTCTTTCCATGTTATTACAGAAGCAAGACAATCGAAGTGAGCGATCAAGTGATCATTATAGGACCAAACGATAAAAAAGGTAGTTTAAAAACAATTTCAACTATCTTTTTTGAGAATAATTATAAATATATCAATTAGTACTTTAATTCGTAATAAACAATAATTCACTTTTATTTTTTTTACTAAGGACATATTTGTGGGGTTTTTCAATTAATTTCACTTTTTTACCATATTTTTTAAATAAGCTCAATATTTCATTTTTACTTGGAATTCCTTCATCTTGATATGACATAATAATGATGTTATCTTGGAATCGTTCTATTAATTTCTCGATAGATTTATAAATCTCTGATCTTTTTATAAATGAATCAATTTCCTTCCTATCCTTCAATTTTGGTAGCCGCCGCTTATGATCTTCAATTAAATTATCCCATAATCTATAATTAGAAATACCCTCTAAAAAATGATAATATTTTAAGTAGTCAGTACCCTGGGAAGAGCCATTAGAGAAATAGGGGGGATCAAGATAGACTAAATCAACACCATTAGGGCACAGCAAAGCATGATAACCACCAATAACTTTATTGTCTTGTTCATTTGAAAAAATTGATCTATTATATTCATTGATAAATTTCTTGAGAAGATCAGGGAAAGGTTTCTCCCATGTAGTTTTATTTCCAAAGGTTCTTTTAACATCATTTGTTCTTATATTGAGATTAGCTCTGTGAAATAAATTGAATGGCCTTTTTGAAAGACAAGCTTGAAAAAGGCTTGACATGATAATTGCTTTTTTATATTCATTTTCAATTTTGTTAATATTTTCAATTATTTTATCAAGCCAGATATTTTCATCATCTAAAAAAAATATATTTTTAAAATTATTTTGAATAAAACTATTCTTGGTACCATGTGAAGAGTTTAATATTTTTTCAACTTCATCATCACTTACAATAATACTTTGGTTCTCAATAATTGCTTTGCCAATTATTTGATTAAAAAATAACAAGTCATTATATAATACCCGCTTGCCTTTAGATTTCAATAGCAAGCCAACAGAGCCAGTGCCACCAAAAACATCTAATGCAGATTTAAATTTAATATCTTTAACACTATCCCAAATCCAGTCTAAAAACCTACGTTTACTACCTGAATATCGAGTGCTTGGGAAATGTATTTTTTTATCGTGCATTGTTATTTCTATACTCTTTTAATCTTTTTATAAATTCTGCTATTGTTTTTTGTGCAAAATTTGACGAAAGTTCTTCCCCCATTCTTTTGCTAATATCGTGTGCAACTAAAAGAGGTGCTGGTACAATCGTTTTTATTGGTTCATCTAAACCTCTTAAATGATCTTCATCTACATCAAAAGAAGCTAACCTTAATGCGGATAGTATTTTGTTAATTGTATTTTCTAAAGATTCTAAATTTGTATCATTTACAACAAATTCGTACCTCGGGAAATACATCTCATCAGTTGTAGAATGACCAGCAAAAAACATTACAACGTCTATTTTAAGTGCTTGTTCTATGATTTTACGTACACTGATGTCTCGTGTATGATATATATTGTTTAGTCTATTCAAATCATTTTCAACTTGTCTTTTTGTTCTCCTGTTGAAATTTGATACGGTGTGAAACCTTCGAAGAATTGGACAAGTAATCATGATTTTATCAAACGACTTAGCATTGAATTCATTAAGAAAAATTATGTGCCTTATTATTTCAGAATCTGAGATAACGTGATCAGTTACATTCCATTGAGAATTTCCCATAATTGTAGTTATATACCAATTAACTATAGTACTATAGACTTTTAAATTTACACGTTTGGCTACACCGGTATATAAAATCTTTAAATCATGCGCTGTTCTACATGTTGAAACCATTCTATACATGGCTTCCCTTGTCAATTGTCCATGTCTATTTTGTATTGTACAGTTCATGACTTTATCTTGTGGGAATATTCTACCATCTCTAAAATGAACATCAGGTTTTTGAGTCAAGCCAGCATGTTTAAAAATAAACGTTTCTTCGACAAAAAATTGGCCAACGTCCATTGAAGATTTGGTTGCCCATTCATAATCGCCTTCATCCATTTCTGCATAATCTTCGGGCCCTAAAATAACCCAATTTTCATAATCGCTCGTGTCTTTTGGTACTGTAATGTGCTTCCAAATAGTACTATCACCACTTCTGGCTTTTAGAGTTCCCCCTGAATTATTTACAACAACTGGAGTTGCTAATGTTTTTCTAAATGGTACTTTTAATCTAAATCTATGCTGACTTGCATCACAAGAGCTCATTCGTAATGGAAATTCATTACCCCAGAGATCTTCATCACTTGGCACATGATATTCTTCTAAAAAATATTCTCCATGGACCGTATTATTTATATGTTCCTCAATATTAGACCAATTAGGTTGCCCAATTACTTTAATTGCATCTTGACCTGCTGAAGTTATGCCTAAATCTTCCTGCCATATTCCTAATCCAGCAATTGCAACATCTTCAATTTGTTTAAGAAATCTAAATTGTTGATTAGTTGGGGCAGTTTTTAATTCATCAATACAATGTTTCAAGAACCTCAAATATAGTTCTCTGGGATTTTCATTCTTTAATTGATTTGTCGCCTCAATTAAAATATCTTTTTCTTGATCTAACAAACTTGCTAAAAACAAAAAGTCAGCTGTTTTTATTATAGCAGGGTCTAACCGTGTTTCTGCTTCTAATCTTGATAATTTTTCATCAAAGCTTAATTCATTAAAATTATTATTGTTTTTCAACTCTTCTGATTCCATTTTTCGCTCATCTCTTTAAATATGTCTGGTGTTTTTCCACCTTCTATAGTTTTTCTATTTGATCTAATTTGTATTGGAATTGCGTGTTTGATCGTTTCATAAGTACCTGAAAGCAGACAAGTCCCAACAGGCATTTTTGGAAGTCTTTTAAGTGTATCATCAGTGGCATCCGCTTTAACTCCCCTTATTGCATCTAGTTGATCAGGTTCTAATGCAAAAATAAGCCTTGTGTTACACTGTCTAATTGTTTTTTTATCAATATCTACTGGGCTTTGAGTCAACAATATCATACAAATTCCATAATGACGCCCAATTCGTACATTTTCTCTGATTACCTGTTTACAAGGACTATTTTCCCCTTCTGGAACAAGCAGATGTGCTTCATCCAGAACCACAACATAGGGTGAAATCTTATTATTCTTTCTTAAATTTTGTAATTCCCTCAATGTTGC
>CAYMLA010000213.1:3723-5136 GCA_964390785.1 uncultured Bdellovibrionales bacterium
CCAACTATAAGCTGTAGTTGGTTCTGGTCCAAATTGGCACAATCAATATTTATAACTGGATTATTCTCAATTAAAGTTTCCCAGTTGGTCTGTTCTCCTAAGAAATCGTGTCTCTCAATTGAGGTTCTTGTTCTAGAAATTGCCAAATTTAAGCTTCTAGTATTAACTTCAAGTGTAGGTGCATCATTTCTCATAGCATTAATCAAATCATCCAAACTAAAACTTTGAAATAAATCTTCAGCCAATTGCCTTTTAAGCCTTATGAATGAATACGCAAGCAAATCATATCCGACATGACTTGGATTAAGAGTAGGAACGAGACCAAGTAATTCGCTTTCAATGAGTGATGATATCCTAACCATATAATCTCGCCCTGGTTTTAAAACTTTACCACCTAAACCTTCTGCTACACCAAAATATTCCTTTTGTGAATCTAAAATAACAATTGGCAAATTGAACTTATTGATTTCCTCTAATAAAATACCCGTTGAATATGATTTTCCACTTCCAGTAGTTCCGCCCACAAATATATGCCTTTGTATTATCTCCCTTTTAAGAAGTACATTGTTTCGTTCGTTTGCTTCATCGTCCATTGTGATTTTTGTTTTTCCTAAACAAACAGCTTTTTTTTCTTGCGTCTCAAAGCCCATGGCCTTTGAAATAATATCTTCAGATGGTATAAATACATTCGCTCCTGCTTTGGGCATATTTGATGGCGCAGCTATGTGTAATTTATTTGCTATAATCGTCCCTTCTTCAATGATATCAGCTTCGTATACTCGATAAATATTTACAGAGAATTCTTCTTCTGGGTAATCTGCACCAATTCCCATAGCTTCTCTAACTTTAGCTCTGCTTGCGCTCTCATGGGGATTTATCTCTATTGAGGCAGATATTCTTCCAATCAGAAAATGATTCTCAGATAAACGAGCAGCAACTAAAGTCCCAGGATAAACATATTCAGTTGCATTTGCTTTAAATCTGAATACATCAAATGATGGAGAAACATCATCTGCAATTACGGTTCCAATTCCAAAATCTGTATTATCCATAATGATTTTTCCTTTATCAGTTACTTCTATCAAATATATACAAAAATTTGAATTAATTTTGCAATGTATCTACAGGCATGAATCTAATAATAGTATGTTTCAAGAAAAGTTTAGACATTAAAAGTAATGTTTTTCCTTTCGCAAATATCTTACAAAATAAAATTGAATAAAGCAAGAAAAAATTTGTAAAATTTATGTTTTATTTGATTATGAAAATTCGAAAAATACACCTCACGACACCCTTTTCCGAAATTTCGCCACACTCACACTGAGGATAATCAGTCCAAAGACCGTCAGCGGAATGGCGTCTTTCAGCAGGTATCGCAGCGACGAGCCTTTTGCCATGATGTCGCGGAGAATG
>CAYMLA010000214.1:0-5118 GCA_964390785.1 uncultured Bdellovibrionales bacterium
TTGGCCCTCGAGGAGGATGAACCATTTCTTTTTGATTAAAAGAATTCGGAGCTGTTGACTGATAAGACTTTGCTGGCAAACTAACGGAACAACAAAACACACTAACAACAATAAATAATACTAAATTTCTTCTGCTTTCCAACATATTGCTTCTCCTGTCGGGCCAATACAAAAATCAGATTCCATAGGTCTGTCTTCCCAATTTTTAATTTTAAACATCGAAACCTCAGCATTAACGGGGCCTCTTTTAAGCCACTCTTCAAAATCTTGCATTTCAGCCTTGGGACCACAAGCCAAAACTTCAACAGCACCGCTTGAAAGATTTCTTACCCACCCTCTTAAACCAAATTTTTTTGCCGTCCTCTGTGTGTTAAAACGAAATCCAACCCCTTGCACACAACCAAATACTAAATAACTACGACATTCTAAGCTCACCTTTTTTAATACCTCTACAAAAAAGTTTATCAAGCTTTATGACAAAAATTCAATAACCGATTGATGGATCGCTAAAATTTGTTTTAAAAAACAAAATTTTTAAGTAAACTCTCTAAAGAAGCTACTAAACTTTGTATTAGCTGATGTAAAATAAGAAAAGGACCACTAAGTAGTGGCTATTATAGGAGTATGCATTATGAAAGTTCTCCCCCAAGAGATTCTTCAAAAAAAAAGAGATGGAATTGAACTTTCATCTGATGAAATTGAAGCTTTTATCAACGACTATGTTCACAACCATATTCCTGATTACCAAATGAGCGCATGGTTAATGTCCGTTTTTTTAAATGGCCTTTCTAAAAAGGAAGTCAATGCTCTAACCCACTCCATGTTACATTCTGGAGACACAATCAATTTTTCCAATCTTCCTTTTGAAGTTGTAGACAAACACAGCACTGGAGGCGTTGGAGACAAAACGAGTCTTATCCTTGCCCCGATTGTTGCTTGTTGCAATATTGCTGTTCCAATGATTTCTGGACGTGGACTTGGCCACACAGGAGGGACTCTTGATAAACTCGAAAGCATTCCTGGGTTTAATGTGTTTCTAGACCTAAACACTTTTAAAAAACAAGTGGAAACAAACCTGCTCAGCTTTATTGGACAAACTCCTGAAATTTGTCCAGCTGATAAAAAGATTTATGCGCTGCGCGACGTTACATCAACCGTTGAATCAATTCCTCTTATCTCTGCAAGCATAATGTCAAAAAAATTAGCAGAAGGCCTCACAGGATTGGTTTTTGATATTAAATGTGGTTCTGGTGCTTTTATGAAAACAAATGAAAAAGCCAAACAGCTTGCTCAATCCTTAATGAGTATTGCTTCAGCTTACGGAGTTCGTTCTGCTGCGCTGATCACGGATATGAACCAACCCCTTGGGGCTTATATTGGTCATAGCCTTGAAATCAAAGAATGTCTTGATATTTTAAAAAACAAAACCGGACAACACAACGGAAAAGACTTATACGAAGACTGTAGAGAACTCAGTTTAAAACTTGCGGGGTTTATGATTTGGCTCGGAAAACAAGCCTCTGATCCAAAAGAAGGTTATCAAAAAGCCCTTCAGATTCTTCAATCTGGTGCGGCCTATGAGAAATTTGTTTCCATTTGTGAAATACAAGGTGGAAAAATCAACGCTCTTTCTCATGCTCATCATACATCTTCTATTAACGCAAAAAAGGAAGGCTATTTAAATTCAATTGACACACAAAAGGTGGGATTGGCTTTAATCCATTTGAACGCTGGCCGATTAAAAACCACTGATCGCATTGATCACTCAACAGGTTTTAAAATATTGAAAAAACTCGGTGACAAAGTTCAAAAAGAAGACCCCCTTATTGAAATTTTTTATAATGATAAAAGTGACTTAAAGTCTTGCGTTAAAAAACTTGAAGACGCTCTTTTCATTGATTCTCAACCAACAAAGACTCAGACTGCCCTTGTCATTGAAGAACTCACCACTTAAAAAACCCATTGATTCCCTTCTCCGATAAAGATATGAGTTATTAAGAAAAATTTACTGTCTTAACGTTATTGTTAATAATTGGTATGAAATAAAAAAAGTGACTGCTGCAAAAACAGCCTCTTTTAAAACAAATTCAAATTAATCCATGAGGAGACTTGTTGTGGTGATCGAGAATTTACAAGAAACAGTAAACTACATTCGTTCTCAGACTCAGTTTAAGCCTAGAATTGGAATGGTTTTAGGATCAGGACTTGGAGCGTTTGCACGAGAAATTCAAGAAGAGATAACCATTCCTTACCATGATATCCCACACTTTATTCCTCCAACAGTTGAAGGTCACAATGGTTCACTGCTTCTTGGAAAAGTTGAAGGCATTCCAATTGCCGCTCTTTTAGGACGAATTCATTATTACGAAGGGCATTCCATGGATCAGGTGGTTTACCCCATTCGGGCTCTTTCTTTACTAGGAGTTGAAATTGTTATTTTAACCAATGCCGCTGGAGGACTCTGTCCCAAGATGGTGCCTGGTGATTTTATGCTCATTGAAGATCATATTAATCTTATGGGAGACAATCCACTCAAAGGACCAAACTTAAAACAACTTGGCCCTCGATTTCCAGATATGACTGAAGCTTATGACAAAGAACTAGCCGTTAAACTTTCGTCAATTATGACTGAAAATAATGTTCGCTTTCATCAAGGAATTTATTGTGCTGTCAGCGGACCAACCTATGAAACTCCTGCAGAAGTTCGTTTTTTACAACTTATTGGAGGAAAAGCCGTCGGCATGAGCACTGTGCCAGAAACCATTGCCGCCAACCATCTTGGAATGAGAGTGTGTGCATTAAGCTGCATCACCAATCCAGCCGCAGGCTTATCAAGCTCTAAACTTTCTCATGAAGAGGTCACCCAAACGGCAAAGGCCGTCGAAAGCCAATTTAATAAAGTTCTTAAGGAGTTTATTCATTCGTTATGAGTTATCTGATTAAAAATGGTTGTATTGTAACAATGAACAAAAAACGAGAGGTTTTTACCGGAGACATTCTCGTTGAAAAAAACAAAATTGTTAAAATTGCAAAAAAAATTAAACCCTCCTCTCAAACTAAAATTTTAGATGCAAGTGAAAAATTTGTTCTTCCTGGCTTTATACAAACACACACTCATCTTTGCCAAACTTTATTTCGTGGGTTAGCTGATGATTTACCTTTAATCCATTGGTTAAAGAAAAAAATCTGGCCTTTAGAGGCCTCTCACACCCCTGAATCTCTCTCTTTATCTGCAGCCATTGGTTTATCAGAAATGCAGCTTTCTGGAACAACAAGCATCCTCGATATGGGGACAGTTTATCATACAGACGAACTCTTTAGGGTGGCTAAAAAAAGTAAAATTCGTTATTGGGGTGGCAATTGTTTAATGGATCTTAAACCTTATTGTGGTTCTCTTTTTCGCACAACATCCTCACAAATAAACGAAATGCAAAGGCTTAAAAACAAATGGCATGCCCCCCACGAAGGACTTCACTTTGTTGTTAGCCCCCGTTTTGTGGTTTCCTGTAGTGAGCGTCTTTTAAATCTCGCAATCCAGTTTCAAAAAAAACATGATCTTCTTATCCATACTCATGCCTCTGAAACGGAATACGAAGTTGAACTTATCAAAACTCGAACAGGTCGATTTAATGTTGATTATCTTCATAACATTGGTTTTTTAGGACCAAAAACAATACTCGTTCACGGTGTTCATTTAAAAGAAAAAGAAATCCAACAAATGGCTAAAACAAATACGTCTTTGATTCACTGCCCAAGTGCCAACTTAAAATTAGGAAGTGGCTTTGCTCCCATCCAAAAATACCTCCAAGCTAAAGTCAATATTGGTCTGGGTTCTGACGGTGCTGCTTGTAATAATTCTATGGACCCCTTTATTGAATTAAGGCTTGCCGCTCTTTTACAAAAACCCCTTTTTGGTCCACAAGCTCTTCCCGCAAAACAAGCCTTAGAAATGCTTACAATCAATGGAGCAAAAGCGCTCAACATGGAAGATAAAATTGGTTCTCTTGAAGTGGGTAAAAAAGCGGATTTAATTACTGTTGACCGTTCTCACCCTTCTGTTGCAACCGTTCAAGATCCCTATTCGGCTCTTGTCTATTCTTGTTTGGGACGAGATGTTAACGACGTCATGATTGATGGACATTGGGTCGTTAGAAAAAAACAACAGCAAATTTTTGATCTTCCATCGCTTTATCGCAAAGCCAAGAAAAGAATTTTAGAAATCACTTAAAGATATCACTCAATTCAAGGAGAATATCGCTTTACATTATAAGCAAATTATGGATAGTTAGTGGCTGCTGCAAAACAGCCAACTAGGGAGCTGCAAAACAGGGAGCGACAAAGTAACCACGACTTAATGACTCGAGAGAAAAAATTTTTAGGGGGACAGACATGAGATTTATTGCATTTGATTTAGAAACAACCGGATTTGTTGCTGGTGTTAACCAAATTGTTGAAATTGGAGCTGTCAGTTTTGTAAACTTTCAACCCGAATCTGTTTTTTCAACTCTGATCAATCCTAAGGTTTCCATTCCAAAAGAAGCTTCCAGAGTCAATGGCATCACTGACGATATGTTAAAAGACAAACCCACTATAGATGACGTCTTAGATCCCTTTGCTGATTTTTGCCAAGATGATATTTTAGTCGCACACAATGCTCCTTTTGATTCTCAATTTTTAACAGCCGACATTAAAAAATTTGAATCCAAAGCACCGACCGGCGTTGTTATTGACACTCTTCCAATCGCACGAAAACTTATACCTGGCCTTGCCAATTATAAATTAGGAACACTGGCTACTCATTTTAAAATCGATTCAACAGAATTTCACCGCGCACGAGAAGACGCTTTCTACTGTGGACAAATTTATCTTCATTTACTCAAAAAAATCTCTCCTCAACCCGAAACTATTCCCCTTGAAAATCTCATCACTCTTACTGGAAAACCAGCCTTTCGATTTCCACAAATCGAAAGGTCTCAACAGCTTAGTTTCTTGTAACAACTTTTGAATCTCCATGAAAAAACATTTATACAGTGGCTGTTGCAAAATAGTCAAATTTGAGGCGCGCGAGCTCAAATCGAACGAGTCGTACATTAAGTACGTCGCAGTGAGATTTGAGCG
>CAYMLA010000215.1:0-5112 GCA_964390785.1 uncultured Bdellovibrionales bacterium
CCTCGCAATATTCGCCTAGCTTGTCGAAATTGTAATAGTCGAGCAGCGATAAAAGCTCTTGGTCAACGAAAAATGAACTCTTACATAAATAGTGGCTGCTGCAAAATAGTCAAGGTCATTATTATCTGTAATCGTGGAGATAATCAATCCTTAAAGGCACCCAAGGCTCATACATGCCTTCTAATTCAAAAACTCTATCTCCAATTTGAGAAGTAACATTCAAAGGTCGCACAGAGGGTTCAAATTGTTCAAAAATAAATAAATTTTGCTTTAAAACAGGCAAAATACGATCGACACAAGGGCGTCCAATGATTTGACGTCGAATCATCTGATCAAAACTCACAGAAAGCTCTTCATGAGTAAATCCATAATTCATCACTAAATCTTGCGCAACTCTCATCACTTGATTTTCACTTAAGCGTCCATCTTGAAGAAGATCAAGCGCCATTTGAAAAGAATCATAAATAGGAACTGTTCGACGCCCAAATTTAATATAATACTCAGGATCAGTGTCTGTTGCTAAATTAATATAAATTTTTTCAACAGGATCTTTATCGCTAATCTCATGTTGCAATTTTAAAATAGTGCTCAGTTGCTGATTACTCACATGAAAAGAACGTAAAATATAACGCAATTCTTTTTCATTCAAACGACGAGCACAAATGTCTGAGTATAAATTGTAAATAATTGCATCAGATTCACTGTCATCACCCCATAAAACTTGTCTAACATTATCGTCAAATCTCCGCCTTAATTGCAACAGAGCTTGTATTTTATAACCGACCTGATTAGTTAACTGCAATAATCTCTTAGGATGAATGTTTTTTAAATTATCTTTAAAAAAGATTCCAAATGGATTAATCGTGTCCAACTCAAGTTTTTCTTTGATTCTTAACTCCATCTGAGGTGGAGATGCCGTAATAAAATACACCGGAAAATGAGAACTCCCATATTTTTCAACCCAACTTGTTCTCAAAGCCTGAATAAGACTACTTGTCCCTGGAATATTTTTTTTCTGAAAAGCTCTTTCTAAAGCTAATTTAATAATTTCTTTTATTGATGCCCAACTCGAGTCCAAATAGGTCTTATCTAAGTCCCAAACATAAATCTCTTCACAATTACTATCATAATTTGAAACCAAATAGTTAAAAAAAACAACATCTCCATTTACACTACAACGACTTTTCCAATTTGACATAACTGACCTACTAAAAAGCTAAAACTAAAAACAAAGCTAAATTTCCCATATAAAATAAAGAAGTCATCAAAATACTTTGTTCCACTTTATTTTTTGTGATTCTATCCTTTGATTGCCTTAAAAATTCTACATCTAAATTTAAATCTCCCATATTGTTCATTGCATAAATTTCTTTTAATCGTTTATACTCTTTAGGAAAATGAACCAATGAGCCTTCAAACAATAGTGATAAATCCTTGTAACGTAAAATTTCGACACTCACTCGTTGTTTAGAAACGGAACGCACTTCTCCTTCAGCAATCACTTTTAAAGACTGAGCCTCTCCAAACACCTCTTGCCCCGCCTCTCCAAACACCTCAATCCACTGCACCTTGTCTCCAACATCAATATTGGCACCCAAACCAACCTCAACATCCGCCATCATCCGCTCAACTTCATTATAAACAGGTTTTCCTTTTAAACCATCAACTATTTGATGCCCCTGATAGGGAACAGAAGCAATAAAATCATTGATCAACTTAATTGAAGACGATTTGAGTTGATGTTCAACAGGAAGAGTTGAAACCAAATTGATTTCATTTTTCCATAAAACAAACCCAAAACGTCCATCATACGCAATCATTTTTAAAATTCTATTTTGTGAAAAACAAACGATAATGGCATGAGAATCAAGCACCTTTGCCAAAATAAGAGCATCAACAGACTTTAGTTCTCCTCGAGGTTGAAATACATTTTTTTGCTCTAAAAACTTACGACTTCCAACCAAAAATCGTTGATTCTTAAGCAACCTTTCTCTTAATTGATCCCAAACAATTTCATTCTGCAAATGATCAGCTTCAGAAATGTTTGGAAACAAAACAGCAATTCGTTTAACAAGCGAAACGTTTTCCTTGGCAAAAAGAGAATAACTGAAAAGAAATAAAAAAATAAAAAATAACCTACTCACTTTCTTCAAACGCAATTCCTTTCCACCAAATGGGCACTAAAGCTAAAGAAATAACTATAAAAATCCATGCCCACCAAACACTCTGATCTGGCAAATGAATAAAAAGTTTAGCAACACCAATCAACATCAAAAAAAGTGAAACTGCTGCAATTATCGTAAATTGAATTCCTGCAACCAATTTTTGTTTTGCTATTTGACCATTTTCCCCAATTAAAGCCGCTGTCTTAAACCAAAATCCTTTAGGCCTCACTCGTTTATAAAAACGAACCAAATGCTCTTGATCGGTGGCGGGCGTAAAATAAGTCACAACAACTGCTGCAAAAGTCGATAAAACGGCCATCGTTAAGAGTCGAACCCATTCTGAATCTGTTATTGGCGTCAAAATTAAAATTGGAGCAACAATAAGCGAAACAAGCATGGCAGCAACTTCAGACCAAATATTAATCCTTTCCCACAACCAACGCAATACTAAAACGGAACCCATTCCCGCACCAAATGTTAATGAAATTGTCCAAGCCATTTGAATGGAACCCAAATTGCCCATAATCACAAGTGCAATGATTAAAATAATTAAGTTTGAACAACGCGCAACCCAAACCAGCTCCCTATTTTTAGGCTGACGTTTTAACAACTTTTCTGAAAGAAAATATTTATAAATATCATTACTCCAATAACTCGACCCCCAATTAAGATGAGTATCTATAGTTGATGCCAATGCTCCAAGCAAGCCCGCAAGCATTAACCCTTTAACTCCAATTGGTAAAAAATCCTGAATACCTGTAACAAACAAAACTTCTCGTGAAGCGACAAAAGTATCTTCGGTCATTTCAATAAGGCTAAAGGGGTACAAAACAAGCAATCCAACTCCAATAATTAACCAAATAAAGCTTCGTGCAAAAACTTGCATCCAAGCAAAAACAACAGAAGCAATTCGAGCATCACGATCTGAACGACACGCCATCATTCGTTGAGCCAAATAACCAGTGCCATCACTGTTAATTTGAAAAAACCATTGGAGTCCAATAATAATAAAAAAAGGCAAAATAAGCTCCGTTGAAGCCGGAGAAAAAGAAAGCATTCTCTCTGATTGTTCAACTCCATATAAATGAATAAGCTTATCATATACCGCAGAAAAACCACCCACTTCATAAATGACAAAAGCCGCATAAAAAAGTGTACCAATCATTGCCAATGCAAACTGAGCAATATCAGTCGACACCACACTCCTTAAGCCCCCTGTTGTCGAATAACTAAAGGTAAAAATAAGAATAACCATTATGCTAATCAAATTATTTGCTGACACCATTTCGGGAGACAAACCGGTTACACTTTGCCCGAGAGAAATTCCAAAATAACTAATAAATGAGACAACAGAAGCGTAAATTCCATTGGGAAGCCATTCATGCCAAGGAAGAAAAACTTCTGCAATTCGCATCGCCGCTACTAGAACCATTGCAAGAACAACACAATTAAAAACTGTACCATAATAGATGGCCTTAAATATTCGAAGCGCACTCACCCCTTGACCGCTATAACGAATTTCAGTTAGCTCAGCATCCGTTAAAACGCCTGCCCTTCTCCAGCACGACGCAAAAATATAACCCAACATTAAAAATGCAAGACCATATATCCACAAACGCCAATTCATATAAATTCCGACTGAAGCCATTAAGCCCATAACCAGCAATGGCGTATCGGCTGCAAATTGTGTCGCGGCCATGCTAATTCCGGCCTTCCACCCACTGAGTGTTTTTCCAGCAAGAAAATACTCCTCTAAACTTTTAGACGCTTTTTTTTGTGAACTAAACCCTGAATAAACCGCCCAAACAACAAAAAGCAAAACAATTAAAAGATCTAACAAAACACACCCTCCCATTGTTTAGTAAGATTTGGCCAAATAGCCACTCATCAATATAAATAGTGACTGTTGCAAAACAGCCATTACAAAACGATCCAGTTTTTTTTGGGAAAATAAATCCAATTTTCTTTTTTTGGCAATCCTTTTAACCTCGGCTCGGTTTGCCTTATATATTTCAAAAAAACTGTGTAGGCGGCGATAAAAGCTTCAAATGAAAAGACATACTCCACCATTCGATTTAAATCTTGATGATAAAAAAACGCCAAATCCTTTTCGACAAAAGCTTTTAAAAACACCTCTCGACTTTGATTTCCGGTTGCAGCCTGTCTGTATAATCTTAAATGTTTTTTAGCAACTCCTAAACTCTGCCCCATGCGCCAAACCGAAATTTTAGGACTCACTTCAATAATAGGAGAACGAATTTGACGCTGAAGAAATAAAGCTCGAGCAGTCTTAGGAGCATCATTTGCACCCAATGCATGAGACAACTCAAACGATTCCTCTAGCTCTTGCATAAGGTAAGTTTCGACACAACGCTGAGTATAAGGAGTAAACCCTTTACTTGGTCTTTTGATTTGATTTCGTTTTTTATAAAAATTTCTTAACCACTTTATCTCTGCTTCTTTACAAATTTCATAACCTGGACAAACTAAGCGACAACGAAGACACTTCGGTAAAGTCAAAGGAGCTGTAATGGCAGTTGAATGAATCTGTTCATCTTTATTGTTAAGAAGTTCAACGATTTGCTTATCTTCAGAAAGTTCTTCATTGGATGATAACTTTTCAAAAAACTGAACTAAAAAAAGTTTTCGAAACTCAGGGTAATATTCAAGTAAAGCTAAACTTGATTTATTGGTTTGTCCACCCATTAAACAAAGTCCTGCAAAACGAATTTTTTTATTCAAACGACTCGGCTTATCAACCATCATTTTGATCATTATCCATTCGATCAACCAAATGAAAAGAAAGAGGCTGAAAGCCTTTCTCTACACAGGCCTCATTGATTGTGGATCTTCGCTTTTGATCTGAAACCCAAACGAGAACACAGCCGCCTCCACCTGCACCACAGATTTTAACAGCATCAGCACCGTGATTGATTGCAAGTTCACT
>CAYMLA010000216.1:0-5090 GCA_964390785.1 uncultured Bdellovibrionales bacterium
CTTTAGGGAAGTCCATTCCTACACTTTGGACACCCCCCATGATTCGGTCGACAATTTGCCCATACTCTTCTAAATATTGAGTTTGAGACGAGTCATCTTCAACCGCTTCTAATAATGTCACTAATTTTTCAATTAATTGCTTTGATTCTTCAACAAATTCGTCTAAAATTTCAGATGTTGTTATACTTTTATTGTTTTCCATAATCTTAATCTTAACAAAAGAAAACAGGATTTGCCAATGGAATATGTACCTATTCGTGTAAGCACTCTTCGAGGAGACCAAAAAATTGATTTTAATCTTTTTATTAAAATCGGAGGCAAACAAGTCCTCTACATTCGGCGAGGAGATAGTTTTGAAGGTGAGCGTCTTGAAAAACTTCGAAATAAAAAATTAAAAAAAATGTTCATTATTGAAGAGGATGAACTCAATTATAGAAATTACATCTCAAAAAATCTAGAAATGGCCTTTGATCCAAAAACAAAGAAATCACTCAAGGATCGCTGTGAAATCATTCAAGGCAGTCAACAGGGAAATGCTGAAGCTCTAATGGAAAATCCAGAAGATAAAACTCAATTTCAAATTACTCGCTTTGGAATAAACAAGTATATTGATTTTATTTTAAACCAAGGAGATGCCTTTAAAGCCATGCTTGACTCCTCAAAAAATGAAACTGGACTAGCCAGCCATTGTTTAAATGTATCTACAATCTCCATTGCTCTTGCCCATCGTCTAGGGATCACCAACGCCCGTGACATTGAACATTTGGCTCTTGGAGCGTTAATTCACGACATTGGATTAATGCATATTGATGTCGACCTAAATACCCCACTTCATTCTTTAACCCCTGAACAACTTAAAATCTACAAAACACATCCTGATGTCGGAACAGATAAAGTCAATGGACTAGAACATATCGAACAACCTGTTTTAAAAATCATTTGTGAACACGAAGAAACCATTGATGGATCGGGTTACCCAAGAGGGCTTCGAGAGTTTGCACTCCATCCCCTGTCTGTAATTGTTGGTTCTGCAAATCGATTTGATCGCTTGGTTTCTTTTGAAAACATGGACAGTGAATCTGCCATTAAAAAAGTCTTTATTGATAGCATTGGATTACATCCGATTGAACATCTTAAACATATACAAAATCTTGTCAAAACAGGGAAAATCTAATGATTTGGTCTAAATTTATTATTACTATTGATTAGCTAGTAGCTATTGTAAAAAATGTTCATGTATTCATGAAATATAAAAAATGAGCTGAAAGCTAAAGCCTAGTGGCAGTTGTAAAACAGCCACTCTACACAAACACACCTTTAAAAGGAGATTTTTTATGGCTTTTAAATTACCCGAACTTCCCTTTTCAAACGATGCTTTGTCCCCTCAAATTTCACCTGAAACCATTCAATATCACTATGGAAAGCATCACCAAACGTATGTTGATAAATTAAATGACTTGATTAAAGGAACAGCAGACGAAAATAAATCTCTTGAAGAAATTATTCTTTCCTCAAAAGGAGGCCTATTTAATAATGCAGCTCAAGTTTGGAACCACACTTTTTACTGGAATTGCCTTTCCCCAAGTGGGGGTGGAGCTCCCAAAGGAATAGCGCTCGACGCTATTAATGAAACTTTTGGTTCTTTTAATCAGTTTAAAGAAGAATTTTCTAATGCAGCGATTTCAACTTTTGGTTCCGGATGGGCTTGGTTAGTCAAAGACTCCAATGGAAAGCTTAAAATAACAAGCACATCGAACGCAGACAACCCTCTCACAAACAAACAAGCCCCTTTACTGACTTGTGATGTGTGGGAACACGCCTATTACATCGACTATCGAAATGCACGACCAAAATACGTTGAAACTTTCTGGAATTTGGTGAATTGGGATTTTGTTAACAAAAATCTTTAATTTTTTTTGAGTCTTTGATTTTTCTTATTGATTAAAAACTCAATCAAGCGTCTGGTCAAAAAATCATCCGCCAATGCACCGATGAGTCCAAATTTATTTTTATAATCAATATAATCAGTCAAAAGAGTTGTTTCTTCATTGTGTTTTTCAAAACGAACTGTGTGTATCCAATCTTGAAGAGGACCTTGGATTTGTCGATAGGTTATAAGATCTTGATGTTTTAAATCAATAACTTCAACTTCAAAAACATGATTTAAATTTAAAAACTCAATATCAAAACAATATCGACCTCCCAATTGAATTTTCAAATCCCGAGAAGACTGCACTTTTAAAAACGAGTTTGTAAGATACGACCAATGAGTAAGATTTAAAAAATAATCAAACAATGCTTCTTGCTTTTTGTTGACGAGGGTTTTAACTTTTAAATAAGACAATGAATAAACTCCTTTTTAAATAGTAGCTATTGCTAAATAGTGGCTGCGACAAAACAGCCAACTAAATATCAGCCATTGATTTTTTCTTATTTTATATCGATCAATAAGAACTAAAAATATAACAATCAAATGAATAGAAAAACAGTCTGATTTAGCAAAAAAAACAACAAACCAATGATTTGCCATGTTGCATCCTATCAACCATTGATAAAAACTCAATCGACTTGACTTTATTATTGAGTCAATTTTAACGTCAAATTAATTTAAATCAACTTTTTAGTTGCTGTTGTGAAATAAACAATAGTGGCTGTTGGCCACTATTTAGAAGTAAAATCCGCTCTCTATCTTTAATTTTATAATCTTAGGAGTCCCTAATGAATCAACTTATCGAATGCGTACCCAATTTTTCAGAAGGCCGTGATTTACAAAAAATCAAACAAATTACAAATTCAATCGAGGCCGTCACTGGAATTAAACTTCTCAGCGTTGAACCTGGTGCTGATGCTAACCGAACCGTTGTTACATTTATTGGATCACCTGAATCGGTTGAAGAAGCCGCATTCCAAGCTATTGCAAAAGCTTATGAAGTTATAGACATGACTTCTCATAAGGGAGGTCATCCGCGAATGGGAGCAACTGATGTCTGCCCCTTTATCCCTGTAGAAGGAGTGAATATTGAAGACTGTGTCAAGCTTTCTCATCGAGTTGGAAAACGGGTCGGACAAGAGCTTAAACTCCCTATTTATTTTTATGAAGAGTCTGCCAAACAAGAAAGCAGAAAAAATCTCGCTCAAATTCGTCGCGGAGAATATGAAGGACTTAAAAAGAAACTCTCTGATCCTCAATGGAAACCCGATGAAGGCCCTTCTGAATTTATTGCTCGCTATGGAGCAACAGTCATGGGAGTTAGAGAGTTTTTAATTGCTTATAACATCACCCTTAACACCACTGATAAATCAATTGCCAACGATATTGCATTTGAAATTAGAGAAAAAGGACGCACAGCAAGGCAAGGCAATATTCATCCCTTTTACTTTAAAGGAAATCAATTCTACTATAAAGAAAATGCTTTTCCCTGTGGAAATTGTAATTTTGTTGGCAAAACTTATGCTGAACTAAAAACTCATTGCCAAGAAGAACACCAGTACGACCTTGATCAACTTCTAAGAATCAATGATCTTAATCCTGATCACATCATTGGAGAAAGAGTTCACCGAGCAGGAGCTTTTGATTTTTGTAAAGCCATTGGATGGTATGTTGAAGAATACAATCGAGCTCAAATTTCTATTAATTTAACAAATTATAAAGTGACTTCCATGCATGACGTTTTAGAAAAAGTCAGAGAACTGGCGACACAACGAGGAGTGATTGTCACAGGAAGTGAAATTGTTGGACTTGTCCCCTTTCAAGCGCTTTTAGAATCAGGAAAATATTATTTAAAAAAACAACAAAAATCCATAGGAATTCCTGCTCCAGATATTTTACGAACAGCCGTTTTTTCTCTTGGTTTAAACGATGTCTCTCCCTTTGATTTAAACGAGAAAGTTTTAGGACTCCCTGATATTTCAGAACAAACACTGGCCTGTATGACGGTTATTGATTTTTCAAACGAAGTTTCAAGGGACACTCCCGCTCCAGGGGGAGGATCAATCGCTGCTCTGGCTGGCACTTTAGGCGCAAGCTTAACTTCAATGGTTGCAAATCTTACTCATGGAAGTAAAAATAACACCACAGATCTTGACCAAAAATTAAACCAAATTGCTGAACAAGCTCAAGAGATAAAAGATTGTCTCCTTAAAGGAATTGACGCCGACACGGATGCTTTTAATGCTTTTATTGATGCCAAACGACTTCCCAACAATACAGCAGAAGAAAAAAATCTACGTGAAAAGAAAATGAATGAAGGCATGAGAATTGCTATTGACGTTCCTTGGGCAACAGCAGAACTTTGCTTTAAAACTCTCGAATTGGCAAAAGAAATAGCTGAAATTGGAAATCCAAATTCTCTTACTGATGCTGCTGTTGGTGGACAAATGGCTTTTTCTGGAATTCGTGGAGGCATTTGGAACGTTCTTATTAACTTAAAGGACATTTCTTCAGATGTTGATTTTGTTCACAAAATGCAAAAACAATGTCAAGATTTATTGAGCAAAGCAGAAAAATCGATTCATGAGTTAAACGAATCTGTTGATTCCAAATTAAAAACGATGATTCAAAAGTCTCTTTAAAAAGAAAAGCAGTTGGCTGTTTTGCAGCATGCCTCTAGTGGCTGGCGCAAAATAGTCAAATTTGAGGCGTGCGAGCTCAAATCGAACGAGGCGTACATTAAGTACGTCGCAGTGAGATTTGAGCGAAGCCAACGAAAAAGTTGGCTGTTTTGCGCCAGCCACTAAATACAAATGGTTTTATAAAAGTATACTTCCATATTTTCTGACCAATAATCAATGGAAAATCCAGCTTTAAGTTTAAGATGAGCAATGAAGTCTTTTGAATCAGGTAATTCTTCCCAAACAGAAGGCAAAAAAGTGGCACGACGATGACCTTCACTTAAAATCACTCCATGTTCAAATGGAATTAAAGACTGAATTAAATCTTGATGAGAAAAAATATTGTTTTGCTTTTCAGGAGTAGTTAAAACCGAAACAGAAACTTCAAGTTGTTCAATTTCATCTGAACTCACTGGTCGGAAACGAGGATCATTAAAAGCTGAAGCGAACGCATTAGCACAAACATCTTCTGCTAAACT
>CAYMLA010000217.1:0-5078 GCA_964390785.1 uncultured Bdellovibrionales bacterium
AAGTGAGATTTTTTCAGCGTATCCCAGTTTTACTAAAAATCATCATGCCGTTTCATATTTTTGCGACACAATGAAGATCACATTATCTGCTGATTTATCTCAGTATGATGTGGATGACCTATTGGGACAAGACATTAAAACCATGCATGCTGAAGAGCATGCGGCTCAGGCTGCCGTTCAGACTGTCGCTGATGCTTTACCGGGATTAGGAATTGTTGCAGCCGTGTTGGGGATCGTTAAGACAATGGGATATTTGGATCAGGGGCCGGAAAAAATTGGTTCACTTGTTGGGGCTGCTCTTGTTGGTACATTCTTAGGTGTGTTTGGTGCTTATGGAATGGTTGGACCTGTTGCTACAAAAATGAATAATGATATTGCCGAAGAGGGAAGATATCTTGAAGTGATAAGAGCAGCATTAGTGGCTCTTCAAAGGGGGGCACCGCCATTGGTCTGTGTTGAGTATGCCAGACGATCTGTTTTTCCTGATGTGAGACCCTCGTTTGATGAGCTTGATGCCGCGACTAAAGAAGGGAAAAAAGCGGCTTAAAATAAGCTTTGCTTACTGAAAACAAAGATAAGGACGGAGAGAAAATTGGCCGAAAAGGAACCGATCATAGTAATAAAAAAAATTGAAGAGGGTGGACATGGTCATCATGGGGGAGCTTGGAAAGTTGCTCTTGCTGATTTGATGACGGCTATGATGGCATTTTTTTTGGTGATGTGGTTGCTAGGTCAAAGTGAAGAAACGAAGAAGGCGATTGCTGAGTATTTTTCTACTCCAAGTGTGATTGAATACAATTATTCAACATTCGGAGCGGAATTGACATTAGAAAAATTGTTTCTTGATTTTTTAAATGATCCTCTTAAGGCGATACAAAGTTTTGTTGAGCCAGCCGACATGACACCTAATATTCTAACATTCGGAGATGAAAAAATTATTATAAAACACATGAGTGATCAGTTGGATGGAATAGCTAAAAATTTAGTGGTTGCAAAAGATCGAATCGAATTTGATATACCAGATTATCATTTGTTTTACCCAGGAACTTCAGACCTGAGAAAAGAATTTTCAAAGGTGCTAGGGAAAGTGGTTAAGGTAACCGCAGGATTAGAGGAGGCTAATGTTGAGATAAGGTCGTTGCTCTTTAATCAATCTGTCAGTGATCATCAGCCTCAGACAGCCAATAAAGTGGCTAAAGAGAGGCTTGATCTTGTTCAGGGTGAAATTACTCATTCTCTTGAAAATCAGAGTACAGTGAGTGTTTTGGGAAAATACATAACCAAAAATGTTCCTCCTGAAATTTTAGATCCTACAGGCTTAATCAAAGTGATCATTACACGTAAAGAATCTGAAAGTGCTAATAAGATTGATCGAAAAGAGTTGATTCAGCAGATAAAAAAAGAAGCTCAAGGTGAAAATGTATATGAAGAATTTGTGAGAGAGCTTGTTAGCAAAAGAAAGCTGGATTCGGGAGAATTAAAAAAGAAAGAGGTTGAATAATTCTTCATCCTATGTCAAATCTATGTTCTAGTGAATCAAGACAATGTTTGGAACCAATATGAATATGTGTTTGTTGACACGGAAACAACTGGCCCTTATCCAGTCGCAGAAGAGCTTTGTGAAATTGCAGCGGTTAAATGGAAAAACGGTGAAATCATTGATCAATTTCAAACTTTGATTCAGCCCTCTCATCCTATGGGAGCAGATGTTATAAAAATTCATGGAATTACGAATGACATGGTTTCAAATGCACCCGTGATTAAGGATGTTATTGGTGATTTTTATAATTTTTTAACGGGTTGTATTTTTGTGGCTCATCATGCTCCGTTTGATTTGGGATTTTTAGCTATTGAATTTGAATCAGAGCATTTGCCTTTGGCTTTTGATCAACCAATTATTTGTTCGAGTTTACTTGCACGAAAGCTCATCAAGGGAGTGCCAAATCATAAGCTTCAAACTCTTATTCCTCAATTAGGAATAGAGAAGGGTGCTGCTCATCGGGCTTTGGATGATGCTAAGGCTTGTATGGAGGTTTTTAAAATTTCTGTTGGTCGATTAAATTTTGTTCCAACGTTATCACAACTTTTAAAAATTCAAACTGAAGAATTGACTTGGCATAAATATTCTTATGTTGAATTATACAAAAAAGAAGAAAATTTAAAAATAGCTCAAGCCATTCGATCTTTTGCAGATATTGAAATCATTTATCAAGGTGGCAAAACGCCCGGTAAGCTTAGAAAGGTTTCTCCAAAAGGATTGGTGCGAAATCCTGAGGGCGATTATATGTCTGCTATATGCTATGAAACGGGAAAGAAAAAGCGATATTTTTTGGATAAAATTTTAGAAGTTAAAAATTAGCTTAGGTTTTATAAAGAATTGTAGAGTGGCTGGCGTAAAATAAGTTTAATGAATTTTTACCAAGCCGAGGGGTCGTTTTTTTTTGTTTCTTGTGTTAAATCATCATTTTTATTTATTTGTTTGTGTAAATATTTTAGGCGAATTCTAATTTTATTTGCTAATTCTTCTAAATGCTGAAATTCATCACCAGCTCTAAGTTTTAATGGCTCGAATTCTCCTTTAATAATTTTTTCTAAAAAACGTTCAAAAGCATAGAGTGGTCCTGCTGTTTTATGTGAAATGAGTTTTCCTATTAAAAATAAACTGGAAAGAAAAGTTATGCTTATAATGATGAAAGTGATAACAAAGGGGATAAGAAACTTATTGATTAAAGTTGTATCTGGTCCGGTTATTTCAATGATAGTTACTCTTAAATAGGTATAAGAAAAAACTCCTGCGATGATTGACAATCCAATTCCGACACCAACAAGAATAAAGCAATATTTAAGTTGAAAGTGAGGATTAATCCAGTATTGCTTTCTTGAGTTGTTTTCAGGCCATAGTATTTGATTTTCTTTGATGAGTGCAAAAATAATCATACCATATCCAACCCATTGAAAAGCATCTGCAAGATTAAAAACCGCAGTAGAAAGAGTAGGAGTTCCAATGACAAGGAAGTCTACAACATAACCCCATATAATACGATCAGAAACATTTCCAAGAATTCCTCCAAGTAAAATTGACATTCCGGCTCTTAATGTGACAGATTTGATGGGGAGTAAGTATTGTATAATTCCATAAGTGAAAATGAGAAAGGCTCCTCCTGTTGATAAAGAAACAATTCTTAGCAAAGCAGGAAGGTCTGAAAAAATACCTAACATGGCTCCATGGTTAAAATGAAGAATGAGATGAAAAATTCCTAATGATTTCATGCCTTCAAGTCCGAGGGCAAGTTGCTTTGTTATTCGGTCTAGACCCCAGCAAAGGATGAGCGGAACATATATAATGAGCCATTCCCATTTTTTAAACATAAGAGAATTTTATCGGCGATTGTAAGCGCAATCAATCTCTCTTTTTTAATTCGGTACAAGAGGAAGTTTTATACCAGCCAAAGGTGTAAATGAGGTCTTGTTTTTTTAAAATACATTGATAACATTAACTTGAGATTGATTGGCAACTGACGGAGGATCTGTGATAACTAAAAACTTTAGCTTGTGGACAAAACAAAGTAGAAATCGCATTATTTTGAATTGGCGATACAATTCTGTTATTTTCTTTGTTTTGATTACTCTTAATTGTGAGATTTCATTTTCAGATAAAGCAGAATTAATTTCTAAGCCAAAAAGTGAATTATCTGTTCGGGTTAAAAAAATCATTTCAAATTCAAAAATTCCACAAAAGAATTTAGGTATCTATATAAGTGACTTGAAAGACAATAAGGTGTTTTATTCTCATCAACAGGAAAAGTTGTTTATTCCAGCTTCTTTGAGTAAAATTGTTACGGCTATTGGGTATTTAGAGTCTGTTGAAATTGGACAAACATTTAAAACAGAGTTGCTTGGTCAGCAGTCTCCTTCTGGCGAGTCGTATCGGGGTGATGTTTGTTTTAAAGGCTCTGGTGATCCATCATTTGTATCTGAAAAAATGTGGTATTTGGTTAATGAATTTCTTCGATCTGGGATTAAAAAGATTGAAGGTGATTTGTTGATTGATGATCAGGTGTTTGATGATGTTCGTTTTTCAGAATCGAGAGTTAGTGTTCGGAGAGATCGAGCCTATGATGCTCCCGTTAGTGGAGCTTCTTTTAATTGGAATACTGTTAATGTTTTCATTCGTCCTGGGTTTAAAAAAGGAGATAAGGCTCGTGTTTTTCTTGATCCAGAAAATGAATATGTTCAGTTAAAAAATTCTACTCAAACTATTCAGCGAAGTGGAAAGGTTCATGTGAGTCGTGTTTTTGATGAAAAAACAAAGCGTGATGTTATCATTGCAAATGGAACCATTGGAGTAAATGAAGAAGAGAAAACTTTTTTTAAGTCTATTTCTCAACCGTCTCTTTGGACAGGTTATAATTTAAAATCTTTTCTTCAAAACAGAGGAGTTGTTGTAACGGGGAACATTAAGGTTGTCAATTGTAGCAATTTTAAGACTGTTTTAGCACAATCCGAAAGCAAGCCCATTGAGCAGATGATTAGTGATATGCAGAAATTTTCAAATAATTATGTTGCTGAAATGCTGGTTAAGGATTTGGCAAATAGAAAAAAGGGACAAGGGAGCTTGACGAAAGGAATGGAAGTAATCAATGACTTTCTGAAAACTAAAATGAGATTTAAAGATTATAAGTTTGTTAACCCTTCTGGGTTTTCAAGAGAAAATCGTTTTTCTCCTCAGCAGTTGGCTGAAATTATTTATTATGGATCAAGTCAATTTAATTATTATTTTGAATTTGTATCATCGTTATCGATTTCTGGTGTTGATGGAACTCTTAAAAAAAGATTATTAAATGCTAAATCGAGTGTAAGAGCAAAATCAGGATATCTTTCCGGCGTTGTCGGCTTGGCTGGCTTAGTTGAATCTTCGAAAGGAACGAGAATTTTTGTATTGATTTATAATGGTGCACCAAAATTTGATTGGGATGCAAAAAAATTATTTGATCAGTTAATCATTGAATTTAAAAAAAATTAATTAGTGGCTGCTGCAAAACAGCCAACTTTTTCGTTGGCTTCGCTCAAATCTCACT
>CAYMLA010000218.1:0-5069 GCA_964390785.1 uncultured Bdellovibrionales bacterium
GAGATTTGAGCGAAGCCAACGAAAAAGTTGGCTGTTTTGCAGCAGCCACTAAATGGCCACTTAATAGTCATTTAGCATTAGCTATTAAACAATAATAATTATTATTAACCCTATAACAACAACTCGTGATTGTTGCAAAACGGTCGTCTTCTTTGTGTGTTCCGCTCAAGTCTTTAACTTTAATGGATTGATTTAAGCTTGCACATGACGAATCTGATCTTTTTGCAATCGTTACAAAAAAGGAATGGGAAAAACGTATGAAAAACATTAAATTTGATTTCACAAACAAAAGTGTCATTGTAACTGGTGGAGCGCAAGGCATTGGCTTGCAAATCACAACTGATTTTTTAGCTGCTGGCGCAAATGTTTCTGTTTGGGATTATTCAGAAGAAGCTCTTGAAACTTTAAAAAAAGAACTCTCTTCTTATGGCAATCAACTTCACACGGCCAAAGTTGATGTCAGCAACTGGGATTCTTGTCAAAAAGCAGTAACTTCTCTTCCTTGGCCTGTTGATGTTTTGATAAATAACGCAGGCATTACTCGAGACAAATCGTTTACAAAAATGAATCCTGAAGATTTTAATTCTGTGATCAGTACAAATTTAACTGGATTATTTAATGTCACTAAAAATTGTCTTGAAAAATTTTCTCCTAACAACACCCATAAAAGAATCATCAATATCGCAAGCGTTGTCGCTCTCTATGGAAACTTTGGACAAACCAATTATGCCGCAGCAAAAGCGGGTGTTATTGGAATGACAAAAACTTGGGCAAAAGAACTTGCGCGAAAAGGATTTACATCTAATGTTGTCGCACCTGGATTTACTCTAACAGCAATGGTTAAAAAAATGCCACAAGAAGTTCTTGATAAAATTGCTAGCACCATTCCTCTTCAACGATTAGGCGAAACAAATGATATCTCTTCAGCTTGTCTCTATTTAGCTTCAGAAGAAGCTGGTTACATTAACGGTGCAACGATTAGTGTCGATGGAGGCGTTGTTATTTAATGACTGTTGCAAAACGGTCAAATTTGAGCGAAGCTAATAAAAAAGGTGGCTGTTTTGCAACAGCCACTCAATAAAGGAGAATTTATGCCTTACTTACAAAAAGATAAGTTTAAGCTTTATTATGAAAAATTTGATTCTCTTGTCCCTTGTGATACCATCTTTCTTCATGGCAACCTTTCAAACGGTCGATGGTTTCATCCCACGGTTGAACTTCTTAAAGCACAATCTAAAGATAAAAATTATTCTGGTTCTGTCATTTTATTTGATTGGCGAGGTTGTGGGAACAGCACAGAGGGGGTCACTTCAGAAGAGGATCTCACCATTCCTAAGCTTGCTGATGATATCATTGAACTAGTCAAACATCTTAACTTAAATCAAGTTAATTTGGTTGGCCACTCAACTGGTGGATTAATCAGTTTGTTTTCTGTATTAAATAGTCCTGAGCTTTTTAACAAAATGGTCTTGCTTGACCCTGTTGGAGCGACTGGGGCGCAATTTGATGAAGAATTTATGACTTATTTTACAAAAATGAGTGAAGACCGTGAGTTTTGTGCTGCGATTATGTCTGGCACTGTTCACAACTGCAATACAGATAGTCTCTTCTTTAAAGAAACCGTTATCAATGGAGCCTTTAATGTTGCTAAACCTGTCTGGCACGGAATTGCTAATAATATTGCAAACATTGATATCAGAGAACAATTGAAAACAATCACTCATCCCACTTTAGTTCTACACGGAGAGCACGATCAGGTTATTAATATTAATGACTCAAAGTTTTTAGCAGAAAATGTTCAAAATGGAAAATTTCATGAAATTAAAAATCATGGTCACTCAACAAACGCAGAAAACCCTCAACTTTTTGTTAAATTATTTTCTGAATTCTTGTATTCGTAAAGCAAACAAAGTTTGCCGTTAACTTTAATTTTTCAATTTAACTTTAACATTGGCTGTTTAAATGCAGCCAATGTTATTTTTCGGATTTCCTAAAAATAAAACCTTGTTTTTTTATCGAAGAACAACCGTACAAGGTGCAGAGGCACTATCTATAACGTGTTCTCCAAGTCCGATATGCAACCTAGCACTTGCATCATCATATGATCCATCCAATGGTAAAGTAATATATATTACTGCCGTGTCACTTCCAAAAGCCCAAAGATAAACATTATAAGAGGTGTTGTGCTCTTCAGCTAAGAGAGTTAAGGAATTAAACGGATTGCCAACGACTTCGCCATTTTGTCTAACAGTAAACATTGGAAATTGCATAGGCCCAGTTCCTTTTCCGCCAATTGAGTTAAACCAAAGGTCAACGGCATACCCGTCATGCGCCTGACAGGTCATTGATTCTAAAATGGGTTTATCACTTGCGCTTAACAAAGGTGCAGCAAACATTAAACAAAAAATAATTAATTTTTTCATGTGTTCCTCCTTCAAAGGATAAGTAAAACTCATTCACAACAGGGCTGAAATTTCAAAATAATCCCTCTTATGAAATGAATTGTTGTTCGTAACAAATTAAATTTGTTACTCGTTGTTATTCGTGAGATGAAATATTTCACATTTGAATTTTATCGTCAAAAAATAATTAGAAATTGTTTTTTAATTTGGATTAACTTCATAAACTCACTAAATTTGGTCATCACTAAGTCCAAAAACAGCAATTCTTTTTGAATCAAACAGTGGCTGACTCTAAAAAAGCGTCACTTTTCTTATTTCAATTTTATGCAAATCAGATCCTAAGGAATAATGTCTGAAAAAATCTCGTAATTGGTTAGAGGATTATATAAATCAATTGTCACGACACGAATGCTTTCTTTTTTTTCATTCGCACTTTGAGAAACAAGATTTTTCAAATCCATATAATATCGATTGCTTAAATCAAAAACTTTTTTTTCTAGCTCTTGATTCGTTGGAAAAACAAGATATGCTGACCTAAGCTTTGCTGTTTTTGATGGGTTCATTTGAATAAACCGAACAATCTCTTCATGGAGGTATTGGGATATTTTTTGACTGATTAGTCGAGAGCGACTTCCAGTATCAACATGCTCTACAGAAGTCACAAAATGCGCACCCTGTTTTTTAATGATTTCAGTTTCTTCAAGCAGACCGATACGCACACGAACATCTGAAACAGAAACTCCCAAAAGATCTGCAATAAATTGATCATCATGCATCGGTAATTCTTTGTAGTTATCAAAAGTCAGTACTAAGCGAATAAAAAGAGACAAAGGATCTCTCTGTAATAGATTCAAATAACTGTCTTTACTATTTAACAAGTTTTTTAAGTTTATATCTTTTTCAACATCAACAAAAAAATTGAGAAACCGATCTGTTCGTCCATAAATAACTTCAAGAATTTGTAGTATATCCTTGAAAGAACATTTTGTTTGGCCAGATTCTAGGCGACGCAAACGTCGATAAGACAGAATATTTAACACAGCAGAAGAGTTTGACGGCAAATCAAGAAGAACCTTAAGTAGTTCTGTTGCTTTTGGATAGGTCTTAAAACTATATCCTGTTGTCGAACGAAGAGCATTGTGCACATCTAAATGATCAATTTTAGCAAGCTCTAAAAAATCATTCCAATAAAAAACTCGAGCATTATTTTCCCAACGACTAACAACATTAAAAGAAAAATTTAACTGTTTACTTAATTGATCTTGAGATTTTTTTCCACGCAAAGCGCGAACAAAAGCCTGTGTCACTTTATCGAAATCTAATGAATTATTTTTTTGCATAACAAAAAATATAATTATAGGAATCAAATTTGAAAAGAAGTCTTTTACATTTTAACCACTGCGATGCAATACGCTGTCTTAAATAATCCTGTTTTATACAAAAACAGCAATTCTCGGTGAAGAAAAAAGAGCATCAAATAGGGGTTTCTAAGTAAAAATCGTTTCAGTCAATTGGCTCTATTGCTCCAAGTCAAAAACTTATTCATCCAAAATGGTTACTATCACATTTTCATTGAAGTGTTCTAACAGAGCATTACTTTGTTTTTCTAAATTACCATTACTTGTATCAAAAATGTATTCATATCTAGGAAAAATATACTCTGATCTTGACTTTTTTATGGCTACATAATCAAAATCAAAATCAACCGTTGAATAATCATAATCAGTAACATTAGATTCTGTTTTTCCAACAGCAAGAGTATAACCATGATCAACTAAACGAATATATAAATTACAATAAATTTTTTCATTCTCTTTTCGTTCGTGCAAAAAGACCGGAATAGGATTTTTATGCTCATATCTTGATGGCATAACATTGTATCTTCCCCCGTAAGCAAGAAAATAAGTATAATTTCCATAACTCACTGAAAAACCTAACTCGCTTATAAAGCCAATTCGAAAACCGTCCCCCGGTTTCAACATGTTACCGGTGGTATCGTTTTCAAAAACTCGACTCCAAGTTACACTAAAGAAATCGTTCCCTTGCTGTGGATTACAGTAACCACCGATATAACTACAACTATGATCATTCATTGCCCAAGTTGGTGAGAGTTGTATGTTTTCTAATGCAGGAATTTCCTGCCCAATATCTTCTGCTATGATTTCTTTAAAACTCTTTGCAATTTCTGAAAATCTATTTTTCACACCACTTAAAAAATCAGAAACATAACTTTCATGTTCAGAAAACATCAGGTCTCTACATTCAGAAACATCAGCACTGGATTGAATCGAAATAAAAAAAACTGAAAACAAAATAAAAATTTTATTCATAACTTAAACTTCCTTTCGTTTCATTCTGAATATTCAGTCCTCATTTATCAACATTCAGACTTTTGAAATCTTAATTACACAGAAGACTAAAAATCCAATCAGACAAAACATTATTTGATTTAATAAAAAAACATTTTTTATGTTAAAAATAATAACAACAATATTGTGAACAACTAAACACAATATTTATTATCTATAACAGACAAAATAATTTTACAAAAGTTAAACAAAAAAAATTTTACAAAAAATGTAAATATTTCAAATTTAATTCTATTTGAGAATTCAAATTTAAAGTGCAAAATAATTAATGTATTACTTAGTGCTTGTTGCGAAATAG
>CAYMLA010000219.1:0-5065 GCA_964390785.1 uncultured Bdellovibrionales bacterium
GGAAGACTCGCTGCTATTGAAGTCACATCAATATCTTTTGAAGTGGCTGCTGCAATAATCATTAATTTTTTTTAGAAAGCGCTTCAAATTAAGACAAATGTAACATAATATTTGATTGCAATTTTTTATTTAAAATAATTTTTACATCAGTTACAGCCTAGTGGCTGTTGCAAAAGAGTTAAACCACTAATCACTTATTATAATTCTTTTATACGCTTTTAAAGGTGGAAAACCCGTATCTTTAACTTCAAGTATAATATGTATATCTTTACCGCGAGCATCGATTGGACGAACAAAGCTGGCTCGCGACGTTCTGTTTTTGCTGATTTGTATGAAATCTCCATAGGGGGTCAATCCGGCATCTCGATAATGCCACCAATAATAAGAAAGTACTTGTTGGGAATCTGGATCTGTGCTGTCACTGGCATCAAGCGTAACCACGTTTCCCTCTCGAACACGTAGTTGCGTTGAATGTTGAAGTTTAATTATCGGATAATGATTTGCTTGAGAATAAGATTTTAAGCTCCAATCGGCTCGCACCTTCCAGTCTTCAGACATGTCAGGTATCCATCTCCAGATAGCCTTAGTCTCACTAAATTTTTCTTCAGAATCATCTTTAGCATCTGTATAATAATTACTAAGAACAAGATTAGTGTCCCACCAAAGGAGATAAAGCTTTTTTAAAACGCCCTCCCCAACTCCCAAAGCTTGGCTCAAAAGATGGATTTAACCCATTATCTAAAAGATACATCCAAGAGGGAGTATCTCCTTCAGACCATTTAGAGCCTTATGTTTCTCCCAAAGCGCCACGACCTCCTTTAATAGACGTATTCACATATTGTAAGCTAAACATTTCATGATTTTTATACGGATGATTTCTTTGATGTTCGTAAGCAATTGCAAAAAATTGAGAATTAACCACAAATAACAATTTTGGATAGTTTTCAAATATCCACCGGTAGTTTGTTTTTTCCTCCTGAAAACCAATTGAATGTATGCGTGCTTTGCTTTCTACATAAGCTTTTTTAGTTGGATGTTGGTTTTTAATTTTTTCCAAAGCAGCTGCAACCGTGTTAATTCCCCCCCAAGCTAAGAGCCATACGGGTCTATGATCCGTTTCATCTAATAAAATATCTGCTATAAAATTTGATCCCTCTGATGATATTCTAGAAAAATCTGCTGTATGTCCTTGTTTAACTAAAGATCGAAGATCCTGTGGTGAAAGTGGAATCCTTTTGATCGGAGAGGTGAACACAGGTGCTAACTCCTGGGACAGAAAAAGGAATAAAAAGATGGATGTTGTTACAAACCCATTGGGCACTTTTAAATTCAAATGATAAACTCATATTTTCCTCAAATGTAAAATAATGACTCTTTTATATCAAAGATATAACTTCCACATTGCAATAACAATTGTAATTACAGATAATATTATTTTGCATCAGTCACCACTTAAGTCGTGATTGTAAAAGTTAAGGACTTAAAAAATGAAAAATAAAAATTACTTTTCTTTGCTCTGTTCTGGCAATGAGCTTCTTGAAGGTGAAATTGAAAATACACATTTAAAGTATTTATCTCAAAAGATCACTCAACTTAATGGAATCATTCGATTTCAATTATGTGTTGCGGATCAACCAAGAGATCTTTTGAATGCATTAAGTTGGCTCGCCCAAGAGTCTTATTTTATTGTTTTTACAGGAGGTCTTGGCCCAACATCCGATGATCATACTCGTACTATTTTAGCTCAATGGTTAGATAAACCTCTTTTTTTTGATGAAAAAAATTGGGTGCGTGTTAAAAACAAACTCATTTTAAAGCACAAAGAAATTCTTGATATTCAAAAAAGACAGTCTTTTTTCCCAAAAGATTCTATTCTTTTAGATAATAATGAAGGCATTGCTGATGGATTTTGGTTAAAAACAAAAACTCACGAATTGATCGTTCTTCCTGGACCGACTCAAGAACTGCATTTTGTTTGGGAGAATCAAGTTGAGCCTAAACTTATTGAATTATTTAAAGATTATCCTAAAGATTTTTGTGTTCAATGGACTTTAATCGGGATTCCTGAATCTCAAGTTGCCGATTTAATTGAGTCTTTGCCAAACAAAGAAAAAAAAATTCAGTTTAGTTATCAAGCACAAATTGGTCGAGTTAAGGTCAAGCTTAAATCGCAGCAAAAAGAGGTTGAATTCATTAAAAAAATGAATGAACTTTTTCAGCCATGGATCGAATCTTACAAAGAATTCGAATAAGACTCAAAGTGAATTCTTTTTATGTAACATAATATAACTTATCAGTACATCACTTTTAAACTGAAGAGTAGAAAGAATAATTAGGTCTAGTTCTGGAGCTTTTGAAAAATCAGGTTCATAAGTCCAGTCTTGTGTTTCAAAGACCTCAATCGGAATATCTGAACCCGTAAGTAGTTTCATGCGTTCGTTAAAAGCCTTGAAGGGATCTTCAAGAAATACAATTTCATCAGGACGTTGAGCACAGCCTAAAATGTTGTAATTTTTTAAAAAAAATGAATTCTTATTTTTATTAAAACGATTGGGTTCAGAATCTAATCTATAATCAACGCAGGATTCAGGTTCCAATAAATTTTGAAATGTCTTTGAATAAAGTTTCATTTCAGGTAATAACTCAAGACTGTAATTATAGCCTTTATCAAAAGGAAACTTTAAAGCTAATGTGCATTTCGTGTTTTGATCATTAAACACAATATAAGTTTTTTGTGCATTATTGTGTGAAGCATACAAACGAAAACGATGTTTTCGGCTTTGATTAAAGTTAAATAAACTAGGACTTTGGTTTAAATGAACGGGCTTATCACAACGAATTTTGACATTAAGATATTGATCTTGTTTTGAGCTCCATGCACTTTCTGGCAGTGAATTTTTAAGTTGGAGTGTTAAGTTTTCAATATTTGGCAAAGAATAAAAGGACTTTTGCTCCTTTGAATGAAAACGTTGAATCTCTTTAAGTTCCAATGTTTCAAAAAAAACAGAATCTTCATCAATTTGAGAATAAGCAAAACAAGAAAATTGGAGTAAAGAGAAAAACATAAACGCACGAAAAGAATAAAAAATAAAAATCATCTCCCCTCCGATTTTTTATATGATCTAATGTTAATCAATTGAAGAGTTAAAGCCATCGTTTATGGAAGTCGAGCGTTTTTATAAATACTCAGTGTTTTGTAATGTTTTTTAAATAAAAAATTATTATTTTTACATTAAAGGCTGTCTCCGTTTCAATGATTCCTTTATTTCGTCACGGACTATAAGTCTAGATTTTTAATCATAACTTTCAACACACTGGCTTTGAGTCTAGATCAATGGAAAATCGCGTGTGATTTGCTTTTGAGCCTTATATAATAAATAAAGGGTTTACCATCTTCCCTAAGATGCTTTTTAGAGAAGATAAAAAAAAACGGACTCTCGATAGAATATAAAGATTTGAGGAGACTGACAATGATCATTTTAAATATTGGAAAACAATTCATCGTGTTTTTTTCGCTTCTATCTTTTACATTTTACAACCCAGCTTTAGCATCCAGCAATCAAGTTGAAATGAACAATAGACTTCTTTCTGATTTTTTAAACAAAGTGCCCATTGATAAAAAAGAAATGACCTACTCTGAATATTTTACTGAAATCAGTAAAATGCTTCCAGCCAATGAGATTGTAAGGATTAAAAATTTGTTTTCAGGAGTTGATCCAAACGAAAAATTACCTAAAGCTCTTAAGCTTACTTCTTTAACAAAAGAAGGAAAAAAGAAAATCAAACTCAGTATTCCTGTGGGAAATATGTTTTATGAAATTGAATTTATTGGCGGGCCTCATTATGCTGTTCGAGCAAATAACATTTATTTCACTTACGAAGAAGCCAGCAATATAGAAACAATTATTCACAAACTTGAAAAAGATTTTTCTAATCAAAGATACGGAGTCTCTCCTATCCGTAATCCAGCCAGCATTTCTTCTTCGCCACAATTGCCTTCAAATTTTCCCTTTCTTTCCAAAGCGGACATCAAAAAACTTCCAAAAGATAAACAATTAGCTTATATCATTGCTTATCGAAAACTTATTTTAGCCTCTGAAAAAGTACAAGAAAACTTTGAAAAAACACAATTGAAAAAAATAAAAAAACAAAAGAGCAGCAATCGCCCTTCAGCCCAAAATCATTTCATTGAATCTCTATTCATGAATCTTGCATGGGCTTCTTCTGCTCTAACTCAAGCCTGTAAAAGTTTTATTGATAATCGAAATAATTTATTTACAAAAAAATGTCTTGTAGGTGGTGAAGTTAAAAGATACGGCATCGCTCATGAAAGAAATGGATCTGGATTCCAAATTAGTTGTGGTGGCGCGCGCCCTAATGGGGTTAAATGTGGTGATCCCAAGCAAAAGTGGTCTTCACAAGGGTATGGGACTATTACTAATAATCAATTTAAACCCGTAGCGAGTGATCAAAATGCTTGTACGTTATCCAATGGCCACCGTGGAGCAAAATGCAATCAAGCTCTTTATGGAACAAGAAGAAGTTCAACTCCTACAGATCCCGCAATTGTAACAATCGCATCAGACAATAGTCTTTGTGTTCCGTTTCCATTAGCCACTGCTGATTGTGATGCAGCTTCACCTATTGGTACTGTTGCGGATCAAGAAGAGTTAGTTGAAAATTTACAGACAAACAAAGAAGACTTTAACTCACAAAATAGAGAAATCATTCAAAACAATCTAACACAAGTGTGTGGACTAAACTCAGTTGGACAAAATTATTTAAATTCAGAAGTTAATCCACCAAATCAATTTTTAGATTCGAGTAAAAATCCGACTCGTGAAGCAGAAAGATATTTTGATTTTCCTAGAGGTATGCTAAACGATCAAAAATCAGCATGTGCGGCCCTTCTTCAACGTTATTTTGTTTTTAAAGATATTGCAACAACTCCTCCAATAGCTCCCGCCATCGTTGCTGGAGGAACTTCGAATGCAACAACCATCGCAGCGCCTCCTGTTGTAGCTGCACCAGGTGAACCAACAAATTTATTTGGGACTCTTCCACC
>CAYMLA010000220.1:0-5044 GCA_964390785.1 uncultured Bdellovibrionales bacterium
TTCTTTTTCTCTTTCTTCAAATAGAGCTTCATTTTGATATTTAAGATAAAGCAACTCACAAGCTCGATCTAAACTAGCCAACAATCGTTCTTCAAAAAAGTCCAGCCCAGATATAAAATCAAACAAACCAAACAAAAAATATTTTTTAAATTCTTCAAATTCTTCCGCTTCCCCCAACGCAATAATCAAAACTTCCATTGAAACTTGTCTAATTTGATCAAAAAATTCACTGACTGAAGTCTCTTTTAGGGCAGAAGAAAAAAACACAATAAGATGAGGAATATCCTCTTTTAACTTAACTTTCAAATCATCAACAGAATTGAAATATGTGAATAAATATCCCGCAGACTGATTGCTTGTCCCTAATGCTTCTTGTTGCTCTTCGCTCCCAATAAGCACCCAAACAGAAAATTCAGATCTTAACTCATCAATTTCAATAATCAATTGAACCCCTTTGGCTTTCTTACTTTTATTTTGAACTTATTTAACGCTGACTTATCTTTTTTAAAACCTTCTTCAACTTTCTCTGAATCTTCAGAACTAAAATTGACTTTTCCATCATTCTCATTTTTATTTATATCCGAACTTTCTCTATCTGTATCTGTATTTTCATGCTTAATATCTTTATTCTCATTTTTCTTTACTTCTTCACCGAGATCAAGAATAAAAACATCATCATCGCCCTTATCATTCTCAATATCTTCAACGCTCTTGTCACTCTCAATATCTTCACCCCTCTTATCACCCTTATTATCATCCTCATCTTTATCTATATTTTTAAACGCATCCTCAACATGAGATTCATCTGGCGCATTAGATTGAATTTCTACTTCTTCTGTGTTTTCATCAACTAAAAAATCATCATCCACCTGAAGCCCTTCAGGAAGATGACCTAAGGCCGCCTTGTTAAGACTAACAGGCTGAAATTCATCTTCTTTTTGACTTTCCTCTTCTGTTTTCAATTCTAAACTATTATCTGTTTGAAAAGCACCTTTCATAGAAGCAGACAGCGCATCAAAAGAAATTCCCTCTTTTTCACTATCTTTATTTTCAAATTTAGCTTCCTCAGTCTTTTGTTCCCCTTGAGGTTCAATCGTGCTTTCATCGTCAAAAATCAGTTTTTTCTTTTGCGATTCGGAATTAATACCACTCAAGGGTTCATCTCTATTTGATATCTGAGGTGTTTCTAATGAAACATTTAATTGTGGTTCATTTTCAATCTCATTATCTTGTTTGCTATCAACATTAACATTATACCATTCAATTTCAACAGTAACACCTGTTGAAAATTCAGAACCTGTGTTTTTGTGTATTTTTAAAATCCCTTCATGACGACACACAACACCTAAAACAACACTTAATCCGAGTCCAACATGTTCATCATGGCTCTTTGTTGAAAAAAAAGGCTCATATAGAATATCAGAAGATAAATCACCACACCCTAATCCTGAATCAACAACTTTAAACAAAGCTGAATTTGAATTTTCTTTCATGTTTAATGAAATTTTTAACGCTTTTGCTTTAACTGTCTCCATAGATTCAATTGCATTATTGACAATGTTTTTTAATGCCATTTTAACTAATTCATGATGTCCAACAAGATTTATATTGGGCGTAATTTCAGCTTCTAAACTCACATTTCCTTGTTTCAGGGCAGCACGATAGACTTGAATAATCTCATCAACCAAATCACTCAATGAAAATCTCTTAAACTTAAACTGATCAGAACCCGATGCATACATTAATTGATTAATCAAATGAGATGTTTTTCTTGCTATGTTTTCAATGTTTTCTAAATATTTATTTGCTTCAGGCTCAAGAGATGAAACTTTTCCTCGAAACAACTGAACTTGTCCCATCAAAGACGTCAACGGATTTTTTAATTCATCTACAATTTTTGAAAGGATAAAATTATAATTTCTTCTTTTTTCTAATTGAACAACTTTATTGTCTTTTACGGGGATTGAATTCAATTCTGATTCTTTATTTTTTAAATCAGAAGACTCCTGCTCTTGATTTACGCTTTTAGAAATGACATTTTGTTTTTGAATATTTCCAATCGATTCAAAATAACCAATCAACAAAGTCACCAAAGCAGAGATCAATAGCATGACAAGCAACAGAAACAAAATTGTTTTAAATCCTAACGAACCACTCTTTAATCCCGACACTTCTCCAATAAGAAATAATCCATCAGGTTTTAACTTAATAAACGAATGCAAATTATCAGAATCACTTAAACGTTTCGATCCAAACTCATCATTTGATACAATCACATCATAAACTAAACGATTATTAGAAAATGAAAGCCCAACATTCCTTCTTTCAGAATGAACCATTACGATTGAACTTGAATTAACGATAAATAAATGCTTAAAAAATACTCTATTTAAATCAATAATATTTTGAAAAACATGAGATGGCAAAAGAGCAAAATAAAACTGATTTTGAGAAAACTTATAAAAACCCACATGAATATACCCATTTGCACTATTAAAAATTCCAGAATTAACTTCCTCAGTTAAACCCCGATTTTCTACACTACTGATTTGTTTTAACAAATGAGCAATTGGCCAATCTGATTTAAGATCTTCACTACTATAATTGGCTTGATTCACTTTCCAAAGACCTGACTCATTTTTCATCAAATGAACCAACAAGGAAAATGAACTTAAATCACTTAATGTTTCGTGCTGAAATTGATTTGTTGGAATTTGTTTAGTCCATTCATTAAAACTTCGCTTAAGCTCTCCTTCTACCAATTGAATACTATTAGCAATGACACGCATTTGCTGTTCTGCACTTAATTTAAGAAGCTCATTAACTTCATTTTTTTGCTGAGCTGAAAAATACCAATAACCTGAAATACCAACAAGAAATACTCCCAACAAAACAAACAAAAATACTTTCAACCTCATTAAAACCCTTTCCTATCAATCTCAGTGAAACACAAAATTCACATTCCATTGATTTGATGCCAATCCTCAGCTCATGACTATTGCAAATCACTCATTTTGCAAACATCACTGTATCATGTTCGGGTCGTTTTCTTCTCAGTTACCCTCACAGACAGACAATTAACTCAACAAACAAAACAACAAAAACAAACGCCCTTTAGAAGAATCTATATAGATTGTAATATCTTAGCCAAGATGTTTCAAGGTCAGTCAAATTCAGTGAAAATAAATAATAATGCGCAGTATTATTGATCTTTGTTTCTGTTTTGATAAATGCCTATTGAAGAGGAATCAATTATTCGTTAAGTTCATCTTCATATGAAAAATCCATCCGAATCAAAATATAAAACAGATTTTCTTATTATTGGCTCAGGCGTAGCCGGACTTAGTCTTGCTCTTTATGTCGCCCATTTAGGAAAAGTGATTGTACTAAGCAAAACAAAATTAGAATTTTGCAACACAGCTTTAGCACAAGGAGGAATTGCCGCCCCTGTTAATGTTCCATACGATTCTGTTGATAAACACATTAATGATACCCTCGTTGCTGGAGCTGGACTTTGTCACCCCCGCGCCGTTCGTTCAACAATTGAACAAGCCACAGAAAGAATTCAAGACTTAGAAAAATGGGGTGTTCAATTTAATCAAAGAAGCCCCCACAATCGACATCCTTCAAAAGATAAATTTTACGATTTACATAAAGAAGGGTGCCACAGTCAAAGACGAGTTCTTCATGTCGGCGATTCAACAGGACTCACTATCCATCAAGTTCTCTTAAAAAAAGCTCTTGAACATCCTCATATTGAAATTCATGAACACCAATTTGCCATTGATTTGATCACAAACAAACAACTCGACCTTTTTGATATGTCCCCTTTATCTTGTATTGGAGCTTACGTTTTAGATAAACAAAATAAAAAAGTTAACACTTATTCAGCAAAAATAACTGTTTTATCAACTGGAGGAGCTGGTAAGGCTTACTTATACACATCCAACTGGGATGGAGCAACTGGGGATGGAATCGCCATGGCTTATCGTGCTGGCTGTCGCATTTCTAATATGGAGTTTATGCAATTTCATCCCACTTGCCTTTTTCATCCCGAAACAAGAAATTTTCTTATCAGTGAAGCTGTTCGTGGAGAAGGAGGTCGACTGATTGATAGTTCTGGACATCCTTTCATGAAAAAATATCATCTCCTTGGTAGCTTGGCTCCAAGAGATGTTGTTGCACGATCCATTGATGCCGAATTAAAAAAAACAGGTGAACCTTGTGTTTTTCTTGATATCACACGAAAGCCTAAATCCTTTCTTAAACAAAAATTTCCCGTTATTTATCAAAAGCTCTTTGATTTAGGAATTGACATCTCCAAACAACCTATTCCCGTTGTTCCTGCAGCCCATTATCTCTGTGGAGGAGTTCTTACAAACTTAACGGCAGAAACAGACGTTAAAAATTTATTTGCTATCGGTGAAACGGCCTGCACTGGTCTCCATGGAGCCAATCGCTTGGCTTCAAATTCTCTTCTTGAATGCCTCAGCTTTTCACACAACGCTGCTCAACACATTGAATCTCATTGGACAAACTATTTATTTTCAAATAAAAATCCTAAACCTTGGATTTATCCTTCTCAAGAAGATGCCGACGAGCTTATTGTTATCAACCATATTTGGAACGAAGTACGCACACTCATGTGGAATTACGTTGGCATTGTAAGATCAAATAAACGTTTGTTTCGCGCTCAAAACCGATTAAAAAACATTCTTAGTGAAATTGCAGAATACTATTCTAACTTTAATGTCACTTCTGACTTATTGGAGTTAAGAAATATTTCTATTGTTGCTGATCTCACTGTCCGATGTGCTCTTAAAAGAAAAGAATCCATTGGAATTCATTATAGCTTGGATTGTCCTACGGAAAAACATCCTATCATAACCTCTTCAGATACAAACATAAAAGACACTGTTTTAATCAGAGGACTTTAGAGATCTAAAAAGAAATACTTTACCAGCTCCCACTCTTGAATCGACAATTTACACTTTTCAACTTGCAGTTGAAAAAATAAACTCCAACTTTACTTTACAACAGAGCT
>CAYMLA010000221.1:0-5023 GCA_964390785.1 uncultured Bdellovibrionales bacterium
CAATTGCTCGGCTTAAATTATCGAGCCTCTTTAGCCAATCCTTAAAAGGTGAGCTACCATTCTCTGCTACATAATAAATAACTTTCTTTTTAATCATCCTATTCCTTCCCCTAAACTACGTTAATTAGCGTAGTTTGTCAAGATGTATAATTAAGTCTTTAATATCAAAGAGAAATTGTGATATTCCTCCTGATAGTTTACTACCTCAAAGGTTGTCCTATATAAAAACTCATGCCACAAGCGAATACGAATAATGGAGAAGCAGCACAAAGAACAGTTTTAATAACATTATTAAATTCCCGTCTGTTTGTTTCCCTGTTTACGCTATCTCTGTTTGGAATTTTTTGAGAAATTCCAGATTATAAAGATAAAAAATAGTGATTTAAAGGAAAATGATTTAAACAATCTTGCAAAAATTGCTCATTTTGGTGGTCTCCATTATTCGTAGTCGATTGCGGAATTAGTTTTTGTGGAGGACACGATCATAAATCACTCGTCCATTGATAGCTGATGTTAACGTCTTGTGCTTTGCCTCTATCGTCGAGAATGTTTGATCGTCCTTGATATGATTTTAACCGCTGAGTCTCTGGGTCATAAATAACGCGAAGTTCTTTAGTTATTAATCGCAAAAACCAGTTTGAAGATCTAATACCATATTCAATTTTGTCAGATGATTTTGACCGAGTATAACCGGTCAGTGAGTAAAAATCCTTATTTTCAAGTACGACAAACTTAAAATTTACGGGAGTCGAACTTAGTTTAATTGAATTTGATCGAATAAAATTATCAAAGCCTTGGCTAGCAACCATCGATTCGTTGAGAGGCATTGTACTTTTTTGGATAACTTTATCATTTTTAAATTCTTCAAATTCAATTAACGAATCAGAAAGCCGAAGGACAATTTTAGAGTTAAACCTTTTATCTTCAAAAATCGTATCTGGAATATTTTTATTTTTATTGAAATCAGAGGTTAATTTAGCAAAGAGTCTGCCGTCAGGCTTAACATATTCAACTTGTATAAATTGGTTAAGGCCTGCTTCGTCTTGTTTGATTTTGTGTTTTTCAACATAAAGTATTTCACCTTTTTGGTTTTTTGCAATCCCCGTTAGGGTGGTCGCCTCTGTACTTAGAGCAATAATAAGACTCAAGATTAACACAAGTGTTTTCATTCTTTGCTCTTAACAAAAACGAGCGTAACCTCTCCAAGATAAAAACCGAATTTACTCATTTTAGATTTATTGAGCATGATCCCGTCATTCATAAGATACATCCAGTCATCAAATTTGACATGATAACTTTTGTCTCCCACTGGCAGATCCAGAGTGTATTTCCAGCGAAAGGCATAGCCCGCTGACTCTCCCTGAGCTTCCCCAACCACATCACTCGCTGTGCCGCGAAACTTGCCCTCTGCAACTTTGGTCAAAGACCAGATCCTTTTTGACTGGCTGCCATCTGAATACTCAAAAGTTTCATCCAAAAGGCCGGAGTTACCATTCCAAGTGGCTTTCATTTGCACTGTAAAACGCTTCACTATTAATCCGGATCTATCCTGAAAAAAGCCATGCCCCACCAAATGGCCATTGAGATACTCTTCAAGAATTAGTTTGGGACTTTCATTTTTGTAGTCTTCTATTTGAGCTGAAGAACAACCCGTGATAAAGCCTAATAAGCTGAGCATAAAGTAAATTCCTTTCATGGCATTTTCCCTTTCATTTTAAAGAGAGTCTTTTCAAATTTATCGAATTCATCTAATCAAAAAAATGAAGATGTCCACATTTAATCACTTTGGATATAACCTTAATGAGTAGGGCCATCAAAAAGGTCGGCCATTCCTCTAAACACGGCAGCAATCATTTGAGCCGATTCCCCTTCAGCTTCAATTTTAAGGCCTCCTGTTTGACTCTGTTCCACTCGAATTCCAGAAAACGCTTGTTGCAGACGATCGACAGAAAAAACCTCACTCACCCCTTGCTTCTGGTCCTGCTTGAGGTCGACAATCGAGTCTTTGTCTTGCGCTTTGTCTTGCGCTCTGTCTTGTCTTTTTTCTTGCTCTTTTCCTTGGTCTTGGTCTTCATCTTTCTCTTGATGTTCATCTGGAGAAGACAACAGTGTCGGTCTCTCTGACAAGACATCACTTAAATCGGGTTCAATCTCTTCATCTAAGTCATCATCACACAAAGGTCTTGCAGGCGCAACCACTTGCTGCACCTGTTGATAAAAACTCTTTCCTTTATCAAATTGAACTTCATCGCTGCTTCCATCAAAAAGTGCTGAAAACACAGCCTGTTTTTGAGCCACAAGATCTTGAATGCGCTCTTCAATTGTTCCTTGAGTGATTAAATTAAAAATCTGAACCGGCTTATTTTGACCCAATCGATAAATTCGACTGTTTCGCTGTTCAAGAACCGCCGGATTCCAAGGCAGTTCCAAATTAATACAAATGTTTGCTGCCTGCTGCAAGTTCAAGCCAACCCCACCTGCATCCGTAGCAAAAAACAAACGCACGTTTGGATCATCATTGAAGCGAACAATGTTTTCCGTTCGTCGCTTTGAACTCTCAGCACCTGTGAAAAAGACAGCTTCAACATTTTCTTCTTTCAAAAGGTCTGTGATGGACCAATGAGCCAGACGCAACATGCGCTGCCACTGGCTGAATATGACAATTTTAACCTCTTGTGAGAGGAGGTTTAAAATCAAATTTCGAAACTCCGTTAATTTTGGAGAGAAAAGGGATTCCAAGCGCTTCTCGGTCACCGACTCGTTCACCAATTCAGGCCAGACTTCATTGTAGTCGTGCTGAGCCAATCCATTACTCACAATTCGCATTGATGTCAGTAGACTCATCAATAATATGTGCTCCTCTGGCTTTAGAGGACGACTATCAGATAGGGCAACCAAGCGCGCCACCCGACTGGCATAGTAATCATGAATATCAAGTTGCGGTTCAGTCACGGGAAGGTAAATCGGTGAATCAGAACGCTTAGGCAATTGCTTGAGCACCTCCGTTCGGCGTCTTCGAATTAAATTGTCACTGAGCTGTTGACGAAGTGTATTTAGCCCTGTTACCCCTTTAGGCCCATGGCCGCCACGACCATCTCCACCGATTTGCATTTGAGCTGCCAATTTCCAACTCGGCCCCAAAGCTCTTTCATTAATCCAATCCATTAATGAAACCAACTCTTGCACCCTATTTTCCATTGGTGTCCCTGTTAAAATAAGACGATACTGCGGTGCCAATCTCTTAACCGACTGCGATGTTTTTGTGAGATAATTTTTAATTCGCTGAGCTTCATCAAGAATCACAGCATCAGGGTTCCACTCCAGCACCTGAGACAGATCACGCAAGAGCAATTCGTAATTCATGATTTTCACTTTCTCTTTTGATCGATACAAACCACGACGATCATCAACCGAACCCTCAATGATTTGAATTTCTCTCCCACACACCTTGCTCCACTCACGCTTCCATTGAAATTTTAAAGTGTTGGGCGAAATCACAAGAACTTTTTGAGCCAGTTTTCTTGATAATAGAGATTCCGCCCAAACAATCCCTTGAACTGTTTTACCCAAACCCATTTCATCAGCAATAGCAAACCGTCCCACTTTAAGAGAGCAATTAACCCCCTCTTGCTGATAAGGATAAAGTTTAAAGTTGAGCTTTTGATTGACATTAGAAAACTGGTTTTTGTTTTGTTCCCAGTTCAATTGATTGCGCAAACGATTCAACTCAAAATCAATCAATGGATTTAAAACGCTTCCCACTAAAAAATGTTTTCTCATTTTAATCAGCCCATTTTTAAAACTGATGAGCTCTTGCACTTTTTTTTCTAAAATCCTTTTTGAAGGATTTTCGCCCAAACTTTGCCACAAAAAGGGAAATCGGCCTTCTCTTTGAAGTTTTCCACTAAAATCAAAATATTGTTTTATATTATTTTCGATGGATTGTGTCCATTTTTTATTGCTCCCGTTTAAAACCAAAGAAATGTCATTTAATGGCGTTTCTTCTCGACGTTGTTCTACGCTTGGATTCCAATCGACAAAACCAAACCAATCAGAGGGCTGTGTGTATTTATAAAACTGCTTTTGTTTTCTTGGACTCTTATGAAAATCATTCAACACGGCAATAATATGTTTACAAAGTCCCAAGCCGTTTTTTTGAAAATCCTTACAATTGCAACTTCCGTTCAAACTCCTCTGTTCAAGCAAAACCACTTCGTAAGGACGTCTATTTTTCCTACTTCCTCTTGCCACTTGGTAGTAACCCAAAACTTCGTTCTTGGGTCGCATTGACACGCACAACTCTTCTCGATGTGCTGAATCAAACCGCTCCAACAGGGCTGTCATTGCCGCCCGTTGAACCAACCAACGTTGCAAAGAATAGCGCATTAAAACATGCTTTACTAACATTTCAGGACGAAGAAGTATGCTTTTTTTAGATGAAACCATATCCAGCAGCGCCCAATAAGCTTGAAGAGATTCAAAGTTTTCAAACTCAATATCGGCCTCGGAGTATCGTTCTTCTGTAATTTCAATTTGAAGTCGAAACTGTTCAGTCATCCAGTAAGGCCCAGTTCTTAACAACTCTTTTCTCTTTTTTGTTTGCCCCCATGTTTTCATAAAGAGAAGCAAAACCCCGACCTGCTCCAAAAGACGCTCATCATGATCAGCAAAAAAGAAACCTTCTTGAGTGAGTTGCACCTTAACTTCCGCCTCACTCACTTCAGTGCAATACTGAAAAACCAATACTCCCTCTTCATCTAGGCTCAACGCTTTAGCCTTAATCTCGCAACTCCAATCAATAGCCCCACTGAGCACAGAAAAAGGAACTGAACGAAGAGGCTTCCTTTCGTTCTCCGGTCTTAGCTTTATTCTCATTTTTGCATCATTTGAAATTAATTGCGTTTCCATAATTTTTTTGCCTTCATTGTTTGAATGTTTTGAAGAACTGAGAGAATGCCTCAACTTTGTCTGACTTAATCCAATTGCCCTAAAACTCTTATTTCGGGATTTTCCGGCGTGACAT
>CAYMLA010000222.1:0-5001 GCA_964390785.1 uncultured Bdellovibrionales bacterium
GAACACGGTGACCATTAAACCTGAAGAGACGTTTGAAGTTAAAGCACGTTCAGTTCAGGTTTATTTTCCAGATACAAATGAGGTTCAAACTTTTGCTTTGTCTTCAGGTTCAGTTTTCAGTGGTTTTTTTGGTGTGTTTAGTTGGGGAAATAGTGAAACAAATGAATTAAATTTGAGAATTGATATTGCAAAAGTTATATTTGCAACAATTTTTAAGGTCAATCTTGGAAAAAATAAAGTTTATTTTCGATACTTTTCTGAGTGCAGACAAGAGTTTGAAAAAAATATCAATGAAACTCAGGAATTGCCGAATTGCACTGCAGATCATGTTGTTTCTCCAGTGTTTGAAAGTGTCATCGATGTTGAGTATTCAATAGAAGAGATTGATGGGGTTCTTACGAAAAATGATTCTTGTCCAGAAAAGAAAGAAAACGAAGAGTAATATAAATGTACAGTGGTTGTTGAGAGAAGGTTAACTTACAATAGCCGCTAAACAAGAGGAGAAAATATGAAGTTAATAATGAAAATGAAAAAAACAATGCTTGCATTAAGTCTTTTGGGTTTTGTTTGGTCTCTAATAGCAAATCAAGCCAGTGCTCAGATTTTAAATCTTGAAACAGATGTCAATGAACTTGTTCTTGAAGAGGGGGAATTCGAGGTTCCTTCTCATGATGGTGATTATCTTAGAGATTATTTGGCTGTGCGTTTTGAGAGAGAGGGATCAGATCACCAATGGTCTATGATTGAATTAGAACGAATTAAAAATGAAATTAGAAAAAAGAATTCTGGTTGGGAAATTCGTGTGAGGGAAAATAGTGAATGGGGAAGAGATGGTGATGACGAGTCGAATTTAATGCAAACAGTGATCAAACACTATGACAAACAAAGTGGTGAAAGCAATTTTGCTTCTTTATTAGAAAATGAAAGTTTGTTTTATGTAAGGAATTTTTCAATTCATCTCAGCCAAGAAGATGTGCTCAAATTGGCTAAAGATTTTTTTATGCATGATTCGATCGGTACTGAAACAGAAATTTATTATCAAATTTTAGTAAAGGGTATTGCTGGTTCTTACACTAAGCATTGTATTGCAACAATTAGAAGAACAGAAGAGGGTTTTAAAGTTGTTAAAATTGAGCACACAGGCGATATTGTTATTCGGTGGGGAGGATTTTCTATTGAGTTGTATAAAGTTTCAGCGCTAATCTTAGAAGCACATTTTAAGCTTCGAGGACTTTAAAATTTTGCAAACGATTAACGATTAAATTTCAAATAAGTCGATGTTAACACAAATAACATCTTCAGAAGGGGAGGGGGCAGCAATTTTAGTAATGGTTTCTATTGCAGAGTAGAGCAATTTTTTAATTTCTTCTATAGCCTCATTTGATAATGACATGGGACAAGTAAAGAAAATGTCTTTGTGACGACGATATTCCATTTTTTCAAAGCCACGGATGCGCCAGTTTTGATGGTGTTTAAAGACAAGGGGGGAGTCTTTTCCGATAAATGTGTGAGCATTTCCATAATGGATTTTACCGTTTTCTTTAATGCAAATTCCATGATCGAGTAAAAAATCCAAAGCCTGAATGATTTGTGAAACATCTGTTTTTAAGCGTTGAGAAATAGTGTTGGGTTCGTTGTATTGCTCTAATGCTGATAAATTTCGTATAGCCGAATAAATCCAAGACGAATAATAGACAGCTTTAATTTCATCAGTTAAAACGGTATCGTGTATTACTCGATGAGAAATATTTTGAGCCTGTAATTGTGACTCAGAAATTTTATTTTTAATTCTTTTCTTTAGAGCTTCTGTTCCAGCTCTTGCAAAATCCACCAACAATAAAAAGTAGTCTGTTTCTTTTGAATTTAAATTTAAAAATAAAGAAATTTCGAGTGCTTGTTCTTTTGAAAAATCTTTTTTTCCGTTCAATACAAGACTAACAAGAGTTGTGCTAATATTGGCCGCGCTTGCTAGCTTTGATTTTAGTCCAGTGGATACATTGTTATTTTTGATCCATTCATTTAAATAAGATTGGTAATTATCAAAATCATAGATTGAAATCATGTTAATAGTTTACTAGGAGTAAAAAATAACATTTACAGTTTTTTATAAAACAAGACAAAGGGTCTGTTGTGATTTTTTACAAATAGTAAAATTAAGGCCAAAAATTTAACGAATTAAATCTAGAGCTAAGATTAGGATTTTGGTATCTTTATTCGAATTGTTTTTGAAATAGGGAGGAAAAATGAGTGCATATCTTATTTCTTTAATTTTATTGTTTGGACTTTTGCTTAATGGGTGTTCCTCTAAAGAAGAACTTCAAGCAAGACGAGATAACGCTTATGATATTAGTGGCGAATACGCTGTTAAAAAATCAAATGAGTCTGATGTCTCTCTATTTTTTAGTGTAAAAAATGAGTCTGGCCGGCATGATATTGTTGTCGATCTTGAACGTGTCGATGGATATTCAGAAATTGAGCAGCAATTTTTAAAAAAAGAGAATGTCTCTTCAAAGGATGTATTTAAGTATTTTGGAAATCATATTCAATTAGGGAAAGGATTAAATAAAATCAATAAAGACCATGTTAATGGAGGAGAAAATATTTCAACTGATTTTGGTGAAACCAGTCGATTTCATGTTTGTAGTGAAGTGTATAAATTTTCTGAAAAAAAAGAGGTTTATTATTGTTTGAATGGAACTGTTAAGAAAAACAATACCAAAGTGACTGGTGAATTGAGTTTAAATGTAGTTCATATTGAAGAAAAAATAGTTAATGGACAAAAATCAAAAAGTAGAATTATAAATAAACAGTCTCTTTACTATGTATCTTACACCGATCAAGTTTTTTATAAACAGTATCTTGGAAAATGGAGTGGAGATCTTTATAATTTATCTCAATCAAATATAAATTTACCTAATACGCTTGTTATTAGTAATCAAGATGATGAACAAATGGTTGTCCAGTTTGGTGATTGTTTGCCAAATCTTCACTTGGAATCCGAGATTTTTGAATTTGATCGAGAGGCTAGTCAGCAATTGATTAGTGTTGTTAGTGAGTCTTTGTATCCATCTATTCATTTTGTGTACACCAGCGACTCTGGAAGAAAAATTGTTGGTGTTGGTCAAATATGGAGTCTTGGAAATTTTTAGTTTTTTAGTAGAAAAGTCGAGGAAGATCATTTTTGTCTTAAATTAAGGAGATTTATTCCGATAAAACTATTGTAGTCTATTGAATAATATTTTTTTCGGAGGATTTTTGAAGTCTCTATTTCTGCTTGCTTTACTTTTATTGATTTCATTTCAAGTGAGTGCGCAAAAAAAACTATTGTTCTATTATTCTGATTTTAATAAAGATGGACGGTCTGATGTTATTCATCTTAAAAGTGATCGGTATCAAGAAGAGTTGATCGATAATAATTTTGATGGTTTAGTTGATCATTGGATTATGTCTGATCAAAAAAAACGAATGGAATTTTCAAGATATTTTGATGGTCATTTTTTAAATTTATTAATAAACAACCGGGAACAAAAAGGAATTAGCACGCTTTCTTTCGTTTTAAGTAAGGATAAAAAACGGTATCAATTGGTCGGCGCCCAATTTATGCCTCATCAGAAGTTAAACAGGAGTCAAGATTCAAGCGGAATTCAAGATTGCTCTATTGATGGTGCGGATGTTGTTTCTTGCACTTTGATTGAATTGCTTAATGACGTTGGTGAGGGGAAAGAAGCAAATCCAGTGTATCATATGAGTAACGATAAAGCTGATCTTTTATCTCAAGCAGTTCTCAATCCTTGTAATTCAGAGCTATCTGCTTATAAGGGAATTAGTCCAATCTTAAATCATCTTAATTTAGGAATTCATAATTTTTATGAGCAACTTGACTCAAGTTGTTATAATTCATCAGGAGAATCAATTGTCGATGCTGAAAAAACATTCAAGAATAATCAGCTAAAAACAGGATTGGATCAAGTGATTAGAACAGCTTCAATGGCTCAAGATCCAATGGGGACAGTTGGAGATCATCGCTATTTACAGTGTATAAGAAATCATCGCTTGATTGGTTTGGCTGCAAAAATGGAAGTGAATATGTTTAGTCCTGTTCCCGAAACAAAAATATTTTGTTCTATTGCTCCACCTCAACTTTCAAGTTCAGGTGGTCAAGCTCATTTTGTAACTGGAACGTATGATACCTTAACTTGGGAAATTAACCTTAATTTATTTACGCCAACAGATTCAATTCAGGAACAAGCTGAACAATTTGCTAAATCCTATTTTCATGAGCTTCTTCATGACTCTGGTGTGATGGATGAAAAATTGACTACAGATATTACGGAATGTTGTAGTGCTGAGTATGATGGAAATTCAAGTCATTGTAAAAGTTTATATGTTTACTCTTTAAATCGATTAAAAAAAGATATCTTGCTAAACGCTCTTAAAAATAATCCAAATCTGAGTGAATTAGTTGGTGTTTATTCTCAAATGGCCATTGAAATTGGTTCAGATTCTACTGATGAAATGGTATTGGAATATTTAACAAATATGATGAACGTAAAGGTGGAGAAAGGATGTCTGATTTCTCAAGAAATTCCTGTCCTTTTAACTTGGTAACGCCATAAGGACCCTTTATTTTTTTGAGGATTACCACACTGCTGATCTGGACAAATTTGTCAATATTTAATTCTTTGGCAAAATCGATCAGGTTGCTTACGCCCCGGGCATTTACTTTGTAATTATCGTCATAGTCAGCACTTCCTAGCAAGGCGGCTGTATTTATTATTGCTACAATGTTTTTATTATTAACGAGTTCTCTAACTCCTTTTTGTTCAATAATTTTGCTGCTAATGTCGCAATAAATGTATTGGATATTCGGATCATCAATTATTGTTGACCTGTGGTGGTGATATTTAAAAGCAAGTATCCGGTATCCTTGTTTAAGTGCTTCGGGCAAAACATACTTTCCCAGATAGCCGTTAGCGCCTGTAACCACAATGTATTTTATCG
>CAYMLA010000223.1:0-4991 GCA_964390785.1 uncultured Bdellovibrionales bacterium
CACGATAACGAAAAGTGGTAAATATTTGCCGAGTATTAACCTATTTTGAGGATTATAGGTTTATCGTGTTTAGCTGTTGGTTATGCCTTTTTACAAGCTAAAAATATATCTATATTTAATTGCGTAAATGTAGTTGATTTCTCCAATAGTTATAATGCGGATAAAGATTACATACGGTTATTTCTAAATAGTTGAGTAGTCTTTATTCTGCATTCCTTTTAATAAAAATACCTATGTTGAACATCAACCAATAAAAGTGGAAAGTTTTTGATTTAATATATTATAGATTAATAATTGGTTCATTGACAATTTTTGCCGAATCAAAAACTATAGGCTAAAACTCTTGCTTTGAAGTTATTAAAATTAGTCATGTTGAAGGTAAACCGCTTTACCGTGCGAAGTAAATTATTTTTACCTTCAACGGCTGCACTTGAAAGTCTTGTTTTAAAATAGTTCATGATATTCTTTCTGTGTCTATTGAATAGTTCTATGAATTTATTAAGATATTTATCGTTTAAATCAGCCGCTTTACTAAGCCAATCATTCACTTTTAATTCTGCTATTTCATAAGAAATATGCCTATCAAATATCTTTTGTAAATCGTTTTTAAGATGGTATAACTTTCTGAAATAGTCATCTTTTTTAAACGCCTTTTCTAAATCTAATTGCTCTTGTTTTGTTAAGTTTTCTGCTCGTTTAATAACCTTCCATTTCAGGTTTTTAAAGCTATCCTCGTCCTTATTTTTGCGTCGTAAAGATTTACGATAACTATCCAATGCTTTGTTTAAATGACTTGTCCAATGAAATCGGTCAATGTGTATTAAAGCATTTTTGAATAGTTCTTTTCCTAAATCTTGAAATGGTCCCCACATATCCGAACAAAACTCTTTTACTCGTCCTAAAAAACCAGAATAACGTTTTTCTAACTCGTTGAAATACAGTCGTATAAAAGATTTACAACGACTTTCTAAAACATCCAATATTTCATGTGTATCCAAATCTACAATCACCACAATGTAGTCTTTCTTCCCTTTTTTAAACGAAAATTCATCAATTCCTATTCGTTTAACCTTTTCCCAATTTATCGCTTTTATCCGATTTTCTACCTCTTTATAAAATAAACGCTCTACCGTTTTATGGCTCATATCTACTATGGCTCCAACCTCTAAATGACTTTGTTTTTTACACAATTCAAAAATATATTTAGATTGTCGTTTTGTATAACTCTTTCCGCTATCAACAAAGTCAAAAGACTCACTAAAAGTCCTACCACAATCACATTGATATTGATGTACTGTTAAATGCAAATAAACTCTTCTTCCGCTTATATCTAAATCTCGAATTACTCGTTCGTATTTCGGACGTTTATTTTGGACAATTGCACCACATTGAGGACAATCTTCTGAATTATCAAGCTCTATTTTACAAGAAACATGTAATTCGTCACTTCTAATTTCTATATTTTCTACTCTTAAATTCTTTATATCTAACAGAAATTCACACGTAGATTTATCTATTTTCATTGACTTTTTTTTATGCAAATAAAAGCACTTTATGTTATTTTGGCAAAAATTGTCAAAGAACCAAACAAATTAACCTAAAAATAAATGATAACATTATGAAAAGTATAGACATGAAACTAAAACCCAAAACTAGAAGTCAACTCGCAAATGATTTAGGTATTTCAAGAGCAACGTTTTATAGATGGTTAAAACGTAAAAATATAAAAATTCCTAAGGGCTTAATTATGCCGAACACTCAAAGAGAAATAATAAAAAAGTTTAGCCAAATTGATTTCAAAGTTAATAACAGTGAGACAAAATGAAACAAAATGAGACATTATGAAACAACATCTATCAATTATCTCATGTAAATTTATAGTGTCAATAATTTAAAAAAATCTTAAATTTACTTACATGAAAAAGATAATTTCTTTTTTGCTTATTCTCATAACAATAGCTTTTGCCAGTTGTACTAAATCTGACATAACTGAACTTTCAAAAGTTAAAAAATCTAATCATATCAATCCATTAGAAATTGCTGGCATAAATCATAACAATGCCATTATAGCAACAATGGACGATTTGGATTTAAGTAATTCTACACATGAAGAGATTTATTACTCTATCAGAAGTTACTTTATTAACAATACGAATAATAGTAACATAGCAGATGAATTAAACTCAATAGGATTTACTCAAGCAGAAAATAAGCTTAACGACCAGAATTTTAGTAATATTTCAGAGTATTTAGTAGTCAATCCAAATATCCATTCAAGCTATACCATAGGAATTCTGGAAGATATCGAAGATGCTCTAATTTCTGCATCAAATCACTCAGAAGCAGAAGGTTTACTTATCAATATCGAGTCTAGTGTTATAAGTAAAAATAATATTGAAAAAGATAAAATACTTGGAGGCTTAGCAGTAGCAAGATGAAGTATACCCCAATCATTGGACAAAAAAGCTGCGAGAATAAGGTGAGCGACAACATTTAGAGCAGTAAAAAAATAATAAATTTTTTCAAAGAAAAGAACATCAATTTAGACGTTCCTTTCCTCGAATTTTGTTGTCCAAGTCAAAAATAGCATGAATTTTTTGAACTACCAAAAAGTGGTGTTCTCCACCTGCATTTTTTCAATTTGGACCCAAAAAAATCTCTGCCGGTGTCTTTCCACCAAGACTACTATGTGACCTTTCGTTATTGTAGTAATCAATATATATATTCAATTCACGCCATGCTTCAAGACCGTCTTTGTAAGATTTCAAATAGACCTCTTCGTACTTAAGGGTACGCCACAATCTCTCAGTAAAAACATTGTCAATCGCCCGTCCTTTTCCGTCCATACTATGACGCGCGCCACCCTCCTTTACCGCTTCCACAAATGGACGTGAAGTGTACTGACTGCCTTGGTCTGTATTGACGATGTCAACATCCGTCTGTGACCAAATCCGAGATAGACTTTGTAAACAAAAATCAACGTCCATCGAGTTGGATAATTCCCACGATAATACATAACGACTATACCAATCCATGAAAGCCGAGAGGTACATAAACCCTCCCTCCATTGGCAAATATGTAAAATCTGTACCGATTACTTGCCCGGGACGTTTAATCTCTAAATCGCGCAAAAGGTAAGGAAATACTTGGTGTTCAGCACCTTTTGACGGTTTTGATGTATGTGGACCGGGGCAAATAGCCCGCAGTCCCAACTGTTGGTAGAGTCGGCGAACTCGTTTGATATTTACCCTGTAACCTGCACGACGAAGAAAGGAAGTCATCTGCCCAACTCCCTTGTACGGTCGTTGCAAATATTCTTCATCCATAAGCCGCATATACAGCAAATTTTCCGCACTTTCACGTGCAGGTGTGTAGTAAAAACTACTACGAGAGATACCAACTAATTCACACTGGTGACCTATACTGATGCGAGGGTTATCGCGTTCAATTAAAACGCGCCTATCTCTGACATTAGTCTTCGCCAATTTTTTTTTTGAGCCAATTCAATTCAAACTGTAATTGACCGATTTGGCTATACAATTTATCTGTTAAATCTGCTCGTGCTGACTCTTCTTTTTGTCTTTTGCGTTTGTCTATAAACACCTCTTTCATCCCTGCCAAGGCCTCTTTTTTCCATTGACTAACTTGATTCGGATGAACTTCATACTTGGCTGCAATCTCCGCTCCTGTTTGACGTTCTTTTATCGCCTCTAAGGCTATACGCGTCTTTTGTGAAGCACTAAATATTCTGCGCTTTCGTTTCACGATATTTGGTTATTTTTACTCCAAAGTTAACCGTTTTTATCACCTTATACCGCTGTCCAATTTTTGGGGAGTACTTCAATACTTGTACGATGGACCAAGGAGAAAAGGAAGAGGACGACCAAAGAAATATGATGGCGTTGTGAATTTGAATAATTTAAACGAAAAGTATTTTAAGGTTTGTTACGAAGATAATGAAGTACTAATCTATGAAGCTGTTGTTTGGGCAAATGCACTTAAACGTAGGATTAAGCTTGCCTATGTTAGATATAAAGACAAGGATGGAAATTTGTCAAAATCATCAAAAAGGTATGCTTTATTATTTTCAATAGATATTGAGTTAGACGCTTTTATGATTTATAAATATTACAAGGCAAGGTTTCAGATAGAGTTTCTTTTTAGAGATGCTAAGCAATATACAGGATTAACTCATTGTCAAGCTCGAAGTGAAAATAAACTATATTTTCATTTTAATATCGCATTGACGGCAGTAAATATAGCTAAAATAGCCCATTGGTTACCACTACCAAAAGATAAAAATGGAAACAAACCTCCATTTTCCTTAGCTACTATTAAAGCTTTGTATTTCAATGAGTTAATCCTAGATTTATTTTTTTCAAGGTTCGATATTGAACCAAACACGGAAATAAATAAAGAGAAATACCTCCAATTAATCAGGTTTGGATGTATGGCTTCTTAATTTTTACCGTACTATTGTTACATACATGGTCTAAAAAAAGTACTCAAATAAGGGATACTTTTATATCAACCGTTGAAACAGCCATCGAACTTAGAATTAATCCGCTTGAATATAGTCGTCATCGAATTGCTGATAACGCCGCCAGTTCATTTTCTAACACTTGATTGACACGGGGGTAATCATATAAAATCGTCCCGAATATCGAGACGATTTTATGATTGATATTTACGCCGATGGAATACCGCTAATACCGAATACCATTGCCAACAATGCAACCGTTTCGATGATACCCATTGCAGCGATGTACATCCCTGCACCTTGTTTTGAATCAACGGCTAAGTTGGCACATGCTGCTGCACCTACTCTTCCTTGCATAATTGCAGAAGCGGCAATAGCAATACCGATAAAAAAGGCCATACTACTGTACAAAATTAAAAAAAGTGATTCAAAAACATTACTTTAAGGTTTACTACAACAACAAAGAACTGTGGTAAAAATCAAGTTATTTCCGAAATTTTTTTGAGCTTTT
>CAYMLA010000224.1:0-4978 GCA_964390785.1 uncultured Bdellovibrionales bacterium
CCTAATTTAAATTAAATTTTTGAGGCGACATCTATTCTGACATATAGGGATGAGCTTGCTAAAGAAGTGTTTTTCTGATGTGGAGCATGTTCGAAATCTTAATCTTGAGAGTGCTTCAGATCAGGAAATTTGGCAGTTTGCTAAAGATAACAAGTTTATAATTGCGACTAAGGATTCTGATTTTTGGGAGCGGACGGTTCTTTTTGGCCACCCTCCTAAGGTAATTTGGATTCGAAGAGGTAATTGCTCAACGCAAGAAATATTTGGTTTGTTGAAGGAGAATTCTCAGCACATTGCTGAATTCGCTAAGTCAGAAAGTAACTCCATTCTAAGTATCTTTTAGCCTGTGCCCCAGTAAAAAAGACCTGACAAAAAATTTACTTCCAGCGGTGGAAACTGGGAATCCCAAAAAACTATTTCTCAATCAGTTACTCACAAGGCTTGGAGTCGAAATAAAGACTATGGCGCAAAACTTGCTGGATACACGGTGAAATGGCCACTAAAGCAATTAAATTCAACCTTAGGCCAACATGATGTGACAATGATGAGCACTAATGTAACAAAAATTGTAAAGGAAACTCTCTTATGAAAAAAATCGTTTTATCATTAATCGTGGTGCTCACTATGAATTTCAAAAATAGTGTTCTTTTATTGACGTCAATTTTAACTTTTACTCTTATGGCTTGTAGCGAAGATGGTCTTAAGAAAAAAAGTGGCGACAACGGTGAGAGACCGAAAGCCGATGTACAAGTCACAAAAATGACTGAAGCCGATTTAAAAGAAATCAGTCAGCAAAAATATTCACTCAATAGTCCTCTTCACTTTAAAAATGCGAAAGCAATAAAGTTTAAAGAATTTGAAGGTACAGACTTTGAGTCGGTTGCCATCAAGTATCTCTTTTATTTTCATCATCAAAAGTCTGTGACGATGGAGGCCGCGGCTCAAATTAATGATTTTTGTATCGTGTCTACTGATGCCTCAGAAAACACTCCGCCTGAAGAAATTTTCTTTGAACAAGGTCAGACGTTTTTAAACGGACAAATCGCAAGCGGCAACTCCAACGATAAGTACTGGTTTGAACAGTTTTTAGAGGCAGGGATATTTCAAGGATTATTCTTAGAATGCCATAATACCCCGAATGTTGAAGCCGTTAAAGCTCAAGTCGGGCATATCTTTAATATTGAAAAGACGAGTGAGACGCATTGTACCCAATGAAGAATCTAGCTCTTCCGACCCTCCTCCCGCCGTTGCCGCAGTGGAATTAATTGGCAATGAAAATGGAACGAAGTTGACTGTTGATATTTTTCAAGGACACCAAGAAGAAACTGCCGCGCAAGTATTGTTTAATTTTCATGGCAGTGATTTTGCTCAACATACAACAGGTGCTCACTCTGTAAATTTAAAATATCGTGTGGTTTTACTTAAAAACCAATCAACGGAAATTCTCAGTGGTGGCTGGATCGATCTTGGGCATTTAACGTTGAATGCCTCACAAGTGGTGTTGTTCTCGCCGAAGCGAGAAGAAATAGATAAATTTATAAACAACCTGCGTTCAATAAGGCTGGAGTTTTCAATTTTTGAAGACCCCTCTGTCGTAACTCACTATGTCTCTCTAAATACCTTGTGTGATAAATATCCCTCAAAAATTAAAAACCCCTTTACGGGACAAGTCTTGGGTTGTACTGAAGAATAAAAAAACTGCAAAAACATCAATTTTTTTACCTTTAAAAATGAAGTAACATTAAGAGACTGTCAAAATAGTTTCTGACAAAGAATCACTTCATCACTTCTTCAATGTCCACGATGTCTTTAAGCTAATAAGGCTAAATGAAGAAACGAACCCTTTGTTTTGTAGCAATCTATTAAATTTATTAGTGGATGAGTTTTTGTAAAGAACAGGACTACTTGACAGTATCCTGCAGCCCATTTTCCACTGGAATGTCTGGCTCCTCATTCATGATGTCCACACTTGGCGAGCTGTTAAACATATCCAACCGACATTGGCTAACATCACAACAATAGTAGAGACTCTGCAAACGTGCAGTCATACGAACAAGACTTTTTCTGTCATTCTCCACGTCACTCAATATTCCCTCAACCGCATTTTCTTTCTCGTTTGCTATTTCCAATAATTCCTTGCACTTCGCCTCATCAAGACTCATTGTAGAACCACTTGGCATGGGTCGTCCAATTATCTGAATTCGCTCACAAGAATCATCTAGATAATTCCTCCGAGCTTCAATAAAATTATTAAGGTTTTCTTTAGCCCCTTTAAGGCTCCTAAATCGTGGATTTGAATCATCATATTGTAATGATTGATCTGAGCTACAACTACCATCCGAAGCACATATTTTTGTTTCAAGTGACCTTAAAGTAAACCTCATTTTTTCTTTTATTATTTCATTTATTATTTCATTCTTAATCCTTAAAAGATCACCACAGAGTTGTATTTTGTCGAACCGTTCCCTAATCCCATTACGTTTAATATGATTATACATATATGTGATTCGAGGACTACAAATTTTTCTTACAAGATTCCTATTAGCAACCTCAAGCGAGTCCAGATTAAAATCACAAACATAATTCATAAACGCCACTCGAAGCTCTCTTAACTGATTCTCTGCTCTCGCACTACAATTCGAATCCGTTAGGCTTTGATAGTCAGGATCATTCAAAAGTGTCACAAGACTCGGTGAAAGATTCTTGTTATTAGTAAACTCTCCGTTAACTTGAATTTTTTTATTGCCAGACTCAAATATACACTCGTTATCATTACAACGAAAACTAACCTCTTCTGAGCCAGGAAAAAATTTTCCAAGTTCATCACCTTTAACAAATCCCTTGGCATATTTTTTTTCTTGAAGCTCACATACCACTGTTTTTTTACCTTTATCTTCACCGTCATCAGCCAATACACTTTTGGCATATTCTGGATCTAAGGCGAGAACACCATTGTTTACCGCAAATACATGCAAAGGAATGTCAGAAAAAGTCTCTGGTTCCCATATCTCATCAGTTTCAATTTCAGTTCCAAAAACTTTTTGAAACATCAAATCAAAAAACCAAAAAGCGCTCTTCTTTTTTTTGGCTTTAATATCTGTTTTTCTTTCATTGTTAAGAGCTTTTGATAAAGATGACGAAATATTGTCTTTGTCAATCTGAACTTGACGTCCATTAATATCTAAAATCATCTGCGGCTTAAGACTTTTAACCCTTATGTGCATCAAAGGATAAGATTTTTCATCTGATATAATCACACCTGTTGGAACTGCCTCATAACGAAAACGATTCCACTTTTTCCAAGTTAACATCGCATCAACATATTTTCGCGAATCAACACTTCCAGATTTTAATTTTGCTGCCACATTCCTTAACTTCAAGCTAGGTTCTTTTGCGCTAAGCTCCTTTACAAGCCAAGAGTTCATTTTCCAAAGAGATTTATAATCCAGAGAAGTCTCTTTTTTATCTGTAGATAGCGGCTTATCTTCACCAAAGATGAATTGAGAAAATGATAGTTGTATTAAAAAAAAGAAAAGAACAATTTTAATAAAAGACATATAGCCCCCTTATGCTAATACAATTATAACTCAACATTTTTAAAAATAAACTATCCTTTGGACTAATTAATGGCTCAATAAAAAATCAGGTGAACCCTTTTTTCTCCAAGTAAAAGTTTTAAAAAATGAAATCTGGAATAAATTTCTCAATCAGTTAAGCACAAAGCTTGTGAGTCGAAATAAAGGCTATGGTGCAAAACTTGCTGGATACACTGTTATTTTTTATAATTACCTGTTTTTATTGTATAAATAGTTATTTTTGTCTATTTATGTAGACAAATTGTTTTTTTTAATGTAGTCTTTAACTTATGAATGTGCAAACGCTTTATACATTACTTGAACTAAAACAAATTTCTGCTGCTCAATTAGCAAACAAGGCTGGGATATCTCGTAAAACACTCTCTGCTTGGAAGTCTAAAGCCCTAAAAAGCAATAATCCAAAGATAAATGTTTATAGTCACATCCAAAACCAAATTGAGACCGCCCTCAAGATCTCTCCTGGAATACTAGAGCGTTCACTCATTATCCATACTGATAAGAAAACAAATGATTCACTAACCACTCAGCTCTTGTGGGATCAACTCTATTTTTCAATTGAAATTTTTATTCTTGCTCTTTTAAAAGGACACCCAAAAGCCATTGCTCGACTTGTTCAAGTATTTGGTATTTATGCTTCCTATAAACTACTTGGCATTGTGGTCTGGAAAAAATTTCCGCAGTACAAAGCCTTCATTCACCCGGCTTATCGAAAAAAAACTGAGGTCTTATGGAATCTAGAACAAAGCCAAGTTTAGAAATTGCTAAGAACGCCCTTCCTCCTGCTCTTTTTGAAGTCCTGTTGATGATTTTAAGCAATCCCATTTCACAAGCGGCACTCCTGGGAGGAACGGCATTGTCAGGTTTTTATACCGCTCATCGCCAATCGGATGACCTTGATTTCTTTGTTCCTAACGAACTCGCCAAAAAAGAACTAACCTTAATTATTCAAAACTTAGATAAGAACAACGTTGAAATTGTTAAACAATCAAACAGTCGTTATTACTTTAATTCTTTTTGCATATACAAAAATCACAATTTCACCGTAGACATTGTCATTGACAAAAACCTGTTTAAAGTTGGTCACTTTCATCAAATATCTGGAAATTATTCGGTTGCTAGTTTAGACACTTTATTAAGAATGAAATCGGCAGCATTAGTTAGTAGAGCCAGTGAAAAAGACTTAAGTGATTTAAAAAAGCTAATCGAGCTCTTTCCTAAGATTGACATCAAGGAGATCATAAATCTTGGCTTCACAATTGACGCTGGAGTAAATGCCGAAAACATGCTTGCTTCAATCGCTGGCACAGAACCCATGCTCGCCTCTTGTCACTTCTCACTCGACAAAAAACAAACAGCAAAAATTATTTATCATCAATTAATTG
>CAYMLA010000225.1:0-4960 GCA_964390785.1 uncultured Bdellovibrionales bacterium
CGCTTTGGTCACAATCCAATTTTCCCCAACATCAACAAAATTAGGAAGCATCCAAATCACGCAAGCCACAATAATGACAACAATGATCGCCAATCTCAACTTAAGATTTTCAATTAACATTTTAATTATCCTCTTTTTGTAGTAATAAAGTTAAACTCATTATCAACAGCCACTTCTAAACTTCATCCGTTGCCGCCGAACGAATTTCTGACCTCAAAAGTTTAATTCGAACTCCATCAGAAACTTCCAAAGTAACAAATTTTTCAGTCAACCCTTCTATAGTTCCCAAAATTCCACTAGAAGTCAAAACAGAATCTCCTCGTTTTAATTGAGTAATAAACTCCAAGTGTTTTTTTTGACGTTTCGACTGAGGCCGAATCATCAAAAAATAAAAAACAGCAAAAATAACAACAAAGGGAATCAACATTTCAAACATGGATGGCTGTTGGGCTGCTCCCGAAGATTGAGCCCATGCCACTGAAGAAAACAACATAAAACCTCCTCAATACCAAAAACAAATTTCAATAAAAACTGACAATAGGTTTATATCGCTCCCCTTGAAGAATCAACGGAGAGTAAGAAAAAAAAATTGCGCGCAGTGTAATCATTCGGCCACCTGACTTAACTGACTCAAGTGTCGATCTCGAAAATCTGCCCATTGTCCAAGCAAAATAGCTTCTCTCATTCGATTCATAAGAGTAAAATAAAATCGTAAATTGTGAATGGTGTTTAACCTTGCACCTAGAATTTCACCACACATATAAAGATGACGAAGATAAGCCCGTGAAAAATTCTGACAACAGTAACAGTCACACTCCGAGTCCAAAGGATTTGAATCTTCAGCAAAGGCTCTTTTTTTTATGCTGAGTTTTCCGCTCCATGTATAAAGAGTCCCATTTCTAGCCACCCGAGTTGGAATAACACAATCAAATAAATCAATCCCAGAATCAACAGCCCAAATTAAATCAATGGGTGTGCCCACACCCATTAAATAACGAGGTTTTTCTTTCGGCATTAACGGAGCCACTTGCCCGACAAGTTCATGCATAAGTTCAATGGGCTCACCAACACTCAAACCGCCGAGAGCATAACCCGGAAGATCAACACTGGTGATTTGATCCAAACTGCTTTTTCTCAAATCAATATCAAGTCCCCCCTGCACAATGCCAAACAAAAGACTTTCTTGACGTGTCATCGCCTCTTTACATCGAATTAACCAACGATGAGTCAGATCCATTGATTTTTTGATTTCATCTTTTGTCGCCGGATAAGAAAGACATTCATCAAAAGCCATTATGATATCACTTCCTAAAGCCATCTGAATTTCCATGCTCTTTTCAGGACTAATAAAAAGTTTAGACCCATCCAAATGACTCTTAAACTCCACTCCCTCTTCACTGAGTTTTCTTAATTGAGACAAACTAAAAACCTGAAATCCTCCACTATCAGTCAAAATAGGGCCATGCCAATTCATAAACTGATGAAGTCCACCTTGTCGTTGAATGACTCCTTCACTTGGACGAAGATGAAGATGATAGGTATTACCGAGCACCACTTGACATCCCAATTCCTTTAATTCATGAGGACTCACGGCCTTCACCGTTGCTTTCGTGCCCACAGCCATAAAAACAGGAGTTCGAATCAATCCATGAGACGTCATAAGTTGAGCTGCACGCGCTTGCCCTTGTTGCTTTTCAATAACAAACTGACCATTTTTTAATTCACTCACTCTCTCTCCTTATCCAAACCGATAAATCTCCATAACTAAACAACATAAACGATCGTTCAATAGCCCAGCGATAACTTTCTTTGACGCAATTGATGCCACTAAAAGCAGAAACCAAGGCCAATAATGTTGATTTTGGCTGATGAAAATTAGTCAACAACCGATCCACAACTTTAAATTCAAATGGAGGATAAATAAACAATTGAGTCATCCCCAAATAATCCCCCACTTCAGAAACCTTCAATTGATCATGCATCACACTTTCAACGGCTCGAGTCACCGTTGTTCCTAAAGCCCAACACTTCCCGCCTTGATTTTTAATTTTAATGATTTGGTTTCTTGTTTGTCGACTTATCTCAACCCACTCTTTGTGAATGGAATGATTTTGTAATTCAAACTCTTTGACAGGAAAAAAAGTTCCCGCTCCCACATGAAGAGTAATCGATTCAACGCAAACCCCCTTTTTCCGGAGCTGCTCCAAATCTTCTTTTGTAAAATGTAAACTTGCTGTCGGAGCAGCCTGACTGCCTTCTTTTAATGCCCAATCGGATTGATAACTCAAATAATCTTGAGCATTATTGTGACGACACCCTCGTGCTTGTTGAATATAAGGAGGTATTGGCATTTCACCAAATTGCTCAAAATAAGAGCTTGTTATCGGCTGACTCGCTCTTACTCTTTGCGGCAATCCTTTTTCTAATAGTTCTAACTCAATTCCTCCTGGCATCTGAAGACGATGGCCACACTTAAACTTTTTAGCTGGAAACAAAACTTGCCAAGTGAGTCCATCGGTCGAGTTGAGAAATAAAACGTCCTCTTCAGCTTGAGAAAAAACGCGGCATTTCAAAACTTTAGTGTCATTAATGATCAAAATATCATCACAAGAAATACGATCCAACAATTCATTTTTTGTTAATTCTTCTGGTTTATTATCCCCCCCCACCCACATAATGCGACTGGATTTTCGAGGAGTTGTGGCAATAAGGTGTTCAGGAAATTCATAATCCAAATCATCAATCTTCATGCAAGCGGTCATAGCCGAAAAAACAAGAAAAGTCCATCAACATAAAAATTTGATCTTTTAAAAATTGAATTTTTTCTGGACAAACCTCTCCTCAAATGGTGTAACATGTGTGTTGTGATTGTTAAATAACAGTCATTCACTTGCGCCGGTGGTGGAATTGGTAGACACGCAGGTTTGAGGGACCTGTGCCGCAAGGCGTGAAGGTTCAAGTCCTTTTCGGCGCACCAATTGTCAAGCTATTCGAACACATTTGATAAAAAAAACTTTGAGCAGCGACAGGATCTTCCTGATCGCTGCTTTTTTTTGTCCATTCAATAACCTTACCCTGTTTTGGATGCAAAAAAAGGCGAGAGCCCAAATCCAAGGGCTCTCGCAATAGGGTATTCCCGACATTGTAATGAATTCTCACTTCCCTCTCTCCAACCTCAATCCTATGAATCAGCCGTTTAATAATTTTTGCTTTTACTACTGGATTATCCCCAATCATCAGCGAGCGCAGGGATTCCAAGAAAATAGTATAGTCTTTTAAATTCATAGGCGGCTGACTTGTCCTCTGTTCGGCTTTACTTAGTCCTTCTATTCTTTCTTCGGCTTGGGCTTTAGCCGATTCTAATTTCTCCATTTGTTTAAAGACTGGAGCAGCCGAAACCGTCTTGGGCAGTTGAGACAATCTCTCGGCCAAGGCTTCTAACTGGCTCGTATAGCCATAGATCTGAGCCTTTAGTCTTTCCCATTCCCTCAAACCCTGCGAAGTTTCATACACTTTTTTTGCCTCAGCTAAAAGCTCTTTTGCAAAGCTTTGAGTAGTAACGAGTTTTTCAACCTCATTCAAAACAACTCCCTCTAACTTTTTAGCCAAAAATCTTCTGGGCGCGCCACAATCAAAGGTCTTTTGGCTCAGCGTGGAATTTCTTTTCGTAGACCAAGAGTGCTCATAATAAGGTATTTTTCGAGCTCTACCCCAAGCTGACTTTCCCGATAAAGGATCACCACATTTTGCGCAAAAAGTAATCCCCGTTAATAAATAAGGAAACCTCTTAGCCGTATGTGGTTTCTTTCGAGACCTATTCGCGTCCAACATCTTCTGCACTCTATCAAAAACCCCTCTATCGATAAGTGGCTCCCAAACAGCCTTGGCCTCTTTTTTTGTGCCATCTTCCACATATGTTTTTACTCCCACGTAGGTTTTATTTCTTAAAATATGATGAAGATTATCGACCGTAAAAAAATCAAGCCGCCGAGTGCGACCACCACCTTTCATTTGTCGACTCAAACGGTAATTGTTTTCATTTAGCCACTTTGCCGTTTGTTGCAGTGTCTCTTCTCTAAGGAAAGCTTCGTAGGCCTTCTGGATCACTTTGGCATGATCCTGATTTGTTTTTAAATAACCAGGCTTGCCAGAAATTAATTCGTAGCCAAATGCCACACACCCGCCATTATACAGACCTCGTTTAGCCCTTGCTCGCAAATTAAGCGATACGCGCTCCGAAACTTGACGACGTTCAAATTGGGCTATGTTCGCCACTGAAAATAGAACCATCTCACCAGCGGCTGTCGTTGTATCAAAATTTTCTCGCAGGCTTTGAAACCCACACCCACTATTCTGCATGAGTTCCCAAATCTCTGCAAAATTCTTCATCGACCGAGAAATCCTCGACAACTCTGTAACTAAAACTAAATCAATTTCTTTATGTCTTATCGCATTTAATAATTTTTGTAATTCGGCCCTATTGGTGTCTTTTCCTGACTTTGCTCGATCAATAAATAGGGATTCAATTTTGCCAAAGTCAGACTCCATGTTCTTTAATTTCACATGAGCCTTAAGTCTTTCTTCTTGGTTTCTAATTGATCCTTCTAAATTTTGAGCCTGCTCTTCTGTGCTCACACGAATATAGCATCCAATTCGATATCCAGAATTTTTTCTATACATCAGATCCCGTCCTTTTTAATTCCTCAATTCGTTGAGGGTTTGTTACATGAAACTCAGTTTCATAAGACTGATCTGATTTAAATCCTTGAAGTTGGCAGAAGTAATCATATACAAAGCTTGCCACTTCTTCAAGAATTAAACTCATTTCTTCACTGCTCTTTTTATGGAAGAGCAAAACAACCTTGGGTTCCCATTGATTCCTCATTATTGGTTCAAATACGATTTTTTAAACATAGAGCGGACTTCGTCCGCAGCCTACAGATTTCAGTCTTCAGTTCTC
>CAYMLA010000226.1:0-4950 GCA_964390785.1 uncultured Bdellovibrionales bacterium
TTTTAAATCCATTTAATAAAGACTCCGCCCATCACCGCCCGATCGGGACTGGAGCAAAATATGCCGACACAAATCATCCTGCAATGAAGGATTGGTTACGAGCGACGAGCTTTAAAATCACTCCAGGAACGATTCCGTGGGGACACTTCATGGTGCAAGCTACGAACAAAGATTCCATCAAAACAATTCAGCGTAGAGGCACAACTAATACTTTGCCAGTAAATATTTTAGTGCCTCAGACTACCGCTAATGCCCCAGCCCAAATTACAGGAAATAACGATAACATTATTACAATCTTCAATTCGGTAACACATCAAGGTCATGAATTTTATCGTTTTGATTGGAATAATGGCAATCCCGCTGCACAACTGTATCGAGTGTGGGATGCCCGCGGATTAGGTCATGGCACTGTTTCAGGCCAACGCATTGGGATCACCGCTGCTGGACTCACTAGCCCTTTTGGTGCTCTACGCGGCGCTGAAATCAACGATTCAAGTCAGCCTATTACTCATGCGTTTCAAATGACCCTACCTCGTAATGCTCCTGGAGGAAGTTGCCAGTCATGGCTTTCAACAAAAACAGTGCTACCAGCAACAGCCATTGATAGCAATTCAGATCTAAAAAACAAGGGATCAATTGCCTACGGTTCACTCTTTGCGTTGCCGCCCTCAATTAAGATTGACTCACTTGGACTCTCAGAACGTGGAAAACGTTTTGCAGAAGCAATTCGTAATTACGGTATCTATATCGTTGATGGCGGAGGATGTGAGCGTGGCTCAATTCGGGGTGATCAACACATTAATGACAGCATCCTTAATCAACTAAACAAAGATATTCCCAAGATATATAAACACATCCGGCTTGTTACCAACTCTGCTTGGACTCCAAACCAACAAGCCGTCGGTGGTGGACAACCTATTGCACCAAACTGTGCCTTTGATGCTCCATAAAAAGCAGTAGAAAATAGGGGAATCTATAATTAACCTTATGTGGCTTCCGACCTGTGAATCTAAAGAACCTTTTTAACATAGACGGACTCAATAGGGTTCTATTTCTAGTGAAGAATAGGCTTAAACGACAAACCCGTTTTGGCAAAATTCTTCACAATGTATTTGTAGATATTGAAACAAAGGGTTTATAATATAATCGATCCGATGATTATTCTAGTTCCGGCGCAACAAGTAATGGTGTGTTAAACATGTGCAAATGGAATTTAAACTTGATTAAAAGACTGTGAAAAAACTCGGCTAGAATAAAATGTCAAATCACAAACTTTAATCCTACTCCAATCTAACCATGACAACAAATGATCAATAAATTATGCCGCTTTAATTTAAACTCGACTTGTATCAAGTTAAGACACTCAAAAAGCAATTAATATTCTTTTTTCTAATCTTGTGATAAACTATAGATAATCATTCTACAGACAAACATAGGGGAAAATAATATGAAATCTTTTTTCAACAAACAATATCTCCTTGTTTTACCGGTTATTATTCTTTTTATAAGTTCCATTTTTGTTTTCTATCAAAACTGCGGCTCTCCTTTTCAAGTGGCAGAACTGGATCTTGAAGAAAATTCATTTGATGTCTTTGATCCTTTCAAAACAGAAGATCAACGTCTCATACTGAACGAAAACTCTCTTTTTTTATTAGAAGCCGAAAACCTTTTATCTTCAGGTTCTTCTTCGTTAAATAGTGTGAATGATCTTAAAGCTCATAAGCAACAATCTGTTTTGCTTAATCAACCATCGAATGAAAAATCTATCTTATCTTTGCAAGTCGATAAACAGAATTTATCTTCTTTTTCTGTTTTTGTACGAATTAAAAATATTTACAATCAAGATTCAAAATTACGTTTAAATATTTACGAAACCCAGAGCAAAAAGCTTCTTAAAGAAGATGTTTTTTCATTTCAAACGCATCATTTGTTTGAATGGTTTTTAATCGATGTTGTTGACACCCAAGGAAAACTATTCGAGATTGAATTCGAATTTTTAACAGAAGGCTTAAGCGTTGATGCAATTGCTTTAAGCACTAAAATCGAATCTCATATTGAAACATTAGACCGACTTGATGCCATTGATATTGCCCTAATAGAAAATAAAGCTCCCGAAGCTTCTCCAACCACTGCACCAACTTCGACTCCTCAACCAACCGTCATACCAACCACTGCGCCAACTTCGACTCCTAAACCAACCGTCTTGCCAACTATTGCTCCAGTAGGATCACCTGTTAAATTTATTCAAGCAAAAGGAAATCGTTTGAGTTTAAATGGAAAAATACTACCTAAACTTCAGGGAGTTAATTTTGAAGCGTTTATGAATAGTCGAACATTAGAAGAAAAAAAACTTGATTTACGAAATATCAAAGCAACTGGTGCAAATATTATACGCTTAATGATTCTTGCCGGTGAATACCGAGTTTATGGAAAAAAAGCATCTGAGCGACTCAAAAATTTGATAGATTATGCTTTATCTTTAAATATGGTTGTAATTATAGATTATCATCTTATGGCTTGGCCTGATGGAGGAATGGAGGGTGGAACATGGTGGGCGAATAAAGAACTACAACCAATATACGATAGCCGTTTTACACTCGCAAAGCAGTTTTGGGATGAAATGTCTAAAACCTACAAAAATTACGGCGCTGTCTTTTTTGGTATTTTTAATGAACCCACTTCTGAGTATAACAAAGGTGGAAGAATTGATCGAAATAAGGAATGGGCTATTTTAGCTGAATATTGGCAGCAACTCATTAATTTAATTCGAGAAAACGGAGCAAAAAACCTAATTATTTTTGCGGGAGCTCATTGGAGTATTAATTACATAAATTATTTCGATAAACCTTTAAAAGATCCACTCAACAACCTCGCCAGTGATTTTCACGTTTATGATTTTGGTGAATATCAAAATGCCGACATGTTTAATAACGGATTATGGAAGGTCTACCCTACCCTTATTGGAGAATGGGGGTTTGCCATCAAGGATGCTCATTTAGCTCAAAAAACAGAAGGCTACAAAAATGATTTTGTGCCCAAGTGGATTACGGGAGAGAGATCAGCTATGTGGACAGCTTTTTGTTGGTCTACGGCGTCAGTTCCTTTCATGCTAACACAGTGGGATCCCCCTCAATACACTCCAAACCATGGAAAGATCATCGTAGAACTTTTAAAGAAAACTGTTCCTGTAGATCTATCTTCAACATATTAAACTTTTTTAAAATGTCATTTGTAGTTAGTGACTGTTTTGCAGCAGCCACCAGTTAACTCAACAAATATCAAACACTATAGGAAAAACAATCTATTGAGAATTCCTTACTTCTTCTTTAAGGTCTCTAATCATGGATTTCATGTCTTTTATTTCATAATTGATTTCAAGATAACTTCCCACAAAAGACTGAGGAATAGCAAGTAAATTTGCTTTCACAGGAATCACATTATGAGTTAATAGAGTAAAATATTCTGCAAAATACTTTGGATAATGTTCTGGCGCTTTATGAGGAGCAGAAATTAACATATGATTGCCTTTATTTTTTTCAGGAATATGATCCCAAAATTTTTCCAAAATAGGCTGAACCGAATTCATATAAGAATTAAAAAATTCACTCCACCACTTCACAGACATTTCTAAAAATGAACCATTATAAAAGGGGACTGAACTCATAAAAGCCGGCGTCCAAAAATTAGTCCATCCTAAAACTGGGTTATAATGAATGTATTCATCCAAAACAGAAATAACCAAATGAATAGGAACATCACCTTGAAGATTTTGAATTTCACTAGGCAAATAAAGGTGACGAATCCCAACTACATTTTTATACACATCATCTAAACGCTTAAAAAGAACTTCAGGGCTTGGATTTCCTCTTAAAAGAGATCGTTCAAAGAAAACATACTTTGTAAAAACCTCAATGCGAAGAAAATAATTATAAAATTCTTCATCGCTGGTAAACACCCACTCCTCAGACTCTTCAACTTTATCAATTGAAAACTCTAAAACTGTTCTCATTGCCTCAGAAAAATAAACACTATTCAGTTCTAGCCAATTTCGAGCATTTTCAACCCAAGCCTGTGTAGCCATAGATGACAATTGAAATACAGGAAGGATGCCTCCAAAAATAGTCATTTGTGTATTAATCTGATTATCTTGATTTTGAAGTGGTTCAGAATAAGGATTAATCGCAATGCTTCCTTTAATAAGGTTTGGAAAAAGATTTGGATACTTTAAATGAACGTCAATTCCAATAGCTCCCCCAAAAGACAGTCCCATAAGATAAAACTTTGGAGAAAGATTCCATGGTGCTCCTTGAAGTTTTCCTAGCAATGTCACCAACTGATAAGAATGACGGCCAATCCCAATATGTTCACTCAGATTTTTTGCTAATGTCTTGGTAGGTGACATTCCCATTCCTTCAAAATCATATAGCACCACATTACAAAGACCAATTTTTATAATTTCATCTTTTAATTCTTCCCAGTCTTTCGTTGAATAAGTCAATCCATTCAAGGCTACAATTGTAGGAAAAGAGGGATTAACAATAAAACTATGTGTATACAAATCAATAACTTCATCATTTCCCATATCAAAAGAAATAAATTTTTCAATTTCTTGAACTGCAACCTCTTGAGATGAACGAGATTCCGAATTTTGAACATAAACAAAAACATTCAAAAATAAGAATAAACCAAGACTTAACGATAAAAATTTCATTCTTCCCCCATTTGTTCAGTGATAAACTAAATCTACATCTTGCCACAACCCTTACGGAAAGCCGTAAAACGGAAGCACAAGCAAAATGCATTATGCATTAAACTTTCTAAAAAGTCAAAAAATTAAGATAAAAAATAAAAAATGAATTCTCTACATCATTGCTGAGGGCAATGGCCGCAACAAACGCAAAGAATTTGCAAGATTCCTGGAAATTGCCTATGCATCAGCTTGCGAGGTTG